>CALKFY010000061.1 GCA_938084925.1 uncultured Pseudomonadales bacterium | reverse complement strand
ATTTATGATTTGGGGTTCTACCCAGCACTATGCCGACTTTGAGCCGCAAGTGATGCAATCATTGGGCACAGACAGCCTACAACAAGCACACTTTGATGCCGCAGCTAAGACAGTAAAGCAGGTTATCTTGAAGGGTTGTGGTCTGACATTACCTACTTGAGTCTGCCACTGTCATTGCGAACACAGTGAAGCAACCTCTCGAACACCCCACTTTGGTTGCCAGAGATTGCCACGCTACTGCGTACCTCGCAATGACGTTTTTAATCCTTATCCAATCCAGTCATTGGCTGGTCTTTAATGACTCGCTCAAAAGACTGCAAACGTTTATGCACAGATAACAGCTCTACAATAGTTGGCCAAGCGCTAATCAAATACTGGAAGGAGTTACTGACTTGTCCAAAGGCCGTCAATATTTGCTGCAAAATACCGTAGGTAATAGTCCCTGAGACAATGGTTGGCATCAGGATAATATAGGTAAACATATTGTCTGCATTGGCATACAAACTACGCGCTAAGTTAAAGTACGAGTAGTGTATATAAATGCGGAAATAGTTCTTGCGTACCTGGCTAAACAGCTCCTCCAAGGTGATTGGATGAGCCCGCGCTTGGTCGTCCTCCCCATACACCAATTCCTTACGATAGGCAGCTTCTACACGCTGATTTTGGAACTGCAAACCAGGTAGCTTGATGCCAACCAAGGCCAAAAATGCGGTACCAAATATAGACCAAAACAAAGCCGCATAAAACAATGGCTGGGCAATTTCGCCAATAATGGGTAATTCGGTAACATACTCAGACATGGTCCATAGTAAAGGTAAAAACGCCACTAGGGTCATAATGGCATCAACAAAGGAAACCCCCAGACTTTCCATAATACTGGCAAAGCGCATGGTGTCTTCTTGTACACGCTGAGAAGCGCCTTCTACATTTCTCAGTTTACTCCAGTGAGATACATAGTAAGTGTTCATAGCTTGGCGCCAGCGAAAGATGTAATGACTTACAAAGAAGCGCATAAAGGCAAATATCAATATGGCCAAAGCCGCAATTTCTGCAAACTGCAAAAACAAACCATACATATATTCCGCTGTGACATTGCCTTCACCAGTTAGGGCATTTTGCAAGCCATCACCAAAAGGGCGGCGCCAATGGTTAAGGGCTACGGATATCTGTACCGAAAAATAAGTAAGGAACAAAATAAAGGCGGAACCTAAGACGGACCAATTGATCCATTCATGATTACTAATAACTCGCCAGACTCCATAAAAGGCAAGGCTAGCAAGCAAATAATAGAGATAAAACCATAAGAAGTTACTGGTTACGAAAAAACCAAGTCCAATAATAGGCGAGGCTTCTTCGGTTGGTATATCAAAGCCCAGCATACGGCCCAAGTCATCACCGTAGCCATACCACGCACCAATCGCGATGGCACTCCACACGAGCACACTCATGAAAAACCAAGCAGGGGTGGGAAAGAAAGATCTCAGCATAATTATTGGCGCTATTTGTTATTGTTAAAAGCATTCTAAATGCCTGAGCAAGTATTACAAGCCATTACCCAAACTTAAAATAATACATGATAGAAAATGCCGTTATGGTGATAGAAAACTTGGATGGTCAAAGGCTAACATTCTTGCTTTAATAGCTCCCTTAAAAATTTGTTTATCAATTACTGGAATTAAGTTAACATGTTAAGTTAATTCCAGTATGATGCTCACATTAATTTGTTACCGAAAGGACCACAACCCATGCAATTGAATAATCCTTCACTGTTCCGTCAACAGGCCTATATCAACGGCGAATGGGTAGATGCAGACAATGGCGCTACCATGACCGTAACCAACCCCGCTAATAACGAGGTGTTGGGCACTATTCCAGCAATGGAGCAAGTGGAAACTGAACGCGCTATCGAAGCGGCACGTTTAGCTATGATCGAATGGCGCAAGCTGACTGCTAAGCAGCGCGGTGTCATACTGCGCCGTTGGTTTGATCTAATGATGGCCAACCAAGATGATCTAGGTCTTATTATGACTCTAGAACAAGGTAAGCCACTAGCCGAAGCCAAGGGCGAAATTGCCTATGCCGCTAGCTTTATCGACTGGTTTGCCGAAGAAGGCAAGCGTACCTACGGTGACATTATTCCTACACACAAGGCTGATGCCCGTGTTGTGGTAACCAAAGAGCCTATTGGTGTTGTTGCGGCTATTACACCTTGGAACTTCCCATCGGCCATGATCACACGTAAGTGTGGCCCTGCACTTGCAGCTGGCTGTGGCTTTGTTGCCCGTCCTGCTTCGGAAACACCTTTTTCTGCCCTAGCCCTGGCTGTACTAGCTGAAGAAGCGGGTGTGCCTGCTGGTGTGTTTAACGTTGTAACAGGCCAATCTCGCCCTATCGGCGCCGAAATGACCAGTAACCCAACTGTACGTAAGCTAACCTTCACGGGCTCTACCCCTGTAGGTAAGTTATTGATGCAACAATGTGCACCTACGCTAAAGAAAGTGTCTTTGGAACTAGGTGGTAACGCACCATTTATCGTGTTTGATGATGCCGACGTTGATTCTGCCATCGCCGGTGCTATCGCTGGTAAGTACCGTAACGCTGGTCAGACTTGCGTATGTGTAAACCGCTTTATCGTCCAAGAAGGCATCTACGACACTTTCGTCGCCAAGCTAGCCGAAGCTACTGCGCAATTGAAAGTAGGTAACGGTTTAGACGAAAGCGTACAGCAAGGCCCAATGATCAACCCAGCTGCGGTAGACAAGGTAAAAGAGCACATTGCAGATGCTTTGGCTAACGGTGGCGAACTAGTTTACGGTGGTGACAGCCACGAACTTGGTGGTAGCTTCTTTACCCCAACTATCATCGGTAACGCCAACACCAACATGAAGGTTGCTACAGAAGAGACCTTTGGTCCGTTGGCACCAGTATTTAAATTCAAGACTGAAGAAGAAGCCATCCACATGGCTAACGACACAGAATTCGGTTTGGCAGCTTACTTCTACACCCGTGACATCGGTCGCGTATGGCGTGTAGGTGAAGGCCTAGAATACGGTATCGTTGGTATTAACGAAGGTATTATTTCTACTGAAGTTGCACCATTTGGTGGCGTTAAGGAATCCGGCATGGGCCGTGAAGGTTCCCACTATGGCATCGAAGATTTCTTGGAAATCAAATACATGTTGATGGGTGGTTTGTAATACCAACCACTAAGGTGTCTGGCTTCTATACTCCCGAAGCCAGGCACTTTCCCTTTTCTTTCACTTCGGGAAAAAGCCAGGCACCTATTAGGTCAGTGCAACACCGCACCTTTTATGTAATCGCTAAAATCCCCGATTACCGGCTTTTCTTCCAAATCCCACTCAGCCGCAATGGCTGACTCCAAGAGCATATGAGCTAAATTCACACTCAGCTCATCAGTTAGGTTCATCTCCATCTGCATGCCACCTTCATTTTCTTGACCTAACACTAACGCTAGATTACCGACTACCTGCTCACGACAAGCAATGCGCGTCACCAAAATAGGTTCTTCACCTAACGGTAATTGCGTATCATCTGTACCTAGGTATTCTTCATCAAAGTTGGTACTAGTATCGTCATTGGCAGTAAAAGCCTGCTTAGCCTGTTCAAGCCCCCAGTTTTCAATTGCGGCTTTGCCAACTTCACTCACTTGGTCTTTTAATACCTTAAGCAACAGACGCACATAACGCCTAGTCAACCAAATACGTACTTCCGTATCATCGGTACTAAGCACCCGCAACTGCAGACGATCCTCAACCGGATCAAACTGGATATTAAACTGAGCTATGGAACTAGTCATGCGTCAATTTTCCTTATTAGCCCATGATCTGCACCACACTTTCGTGTGGATCGCGGCTTTTTTGTGCATTGTCCAGGGCTTGCAAATATGCCTGCCAATGATCATTTTGATTGGCACAAAGATCATATAGATAGTCCCAAGTATAAATACCGGAATCATGGCCATCATCAAATATAAGCTTGATGGCATAATGGCCTACGGTTTCAACACCGGTCAGCTTGACGAATTTTTTGCCCACTTGCAGCTGCGCCTGATCAGGCGAATGGCCACGCACTTCGGCACTTGGCGACATCACACGTAAGTATTCTGCACTTAATTGGAATGCTTGATCGGCATAATTCAAGTGCAGCACATTGTCAGATTTACTGAGTTTTATAGCAGTCGGTGTCATGGGTTTCAATCCCTAGAATGTACAAGTAAAAGCGCAGGCAGAAAAAGTGTTTTAGCGCTTACGGCGCATCATATCACGTAAGAAGAAGCGATTGGGCTCTAAGGCAGCGGCCACATGGCAACTCACAGGTAACACTTCACCGGCCATTTGCGCAGCCAATATCTCAGCACACAAGGGCGCAGTAATAAGACCCTTTGAACCATGACCAGCATTGATATATAAACCCGGCAACCAAGGCATATCCTGCTGGAAACGATAGTTCTTGTCTTTGCGCAAATGGGCAAAGCTCTGCAGCATTTGCTCGGCGTCAGCCAACTGCCCCAACATGGGCAAATAGTCTGGTGTGGTGGCACGAAAGCCGACTCTGCCACCACAAATGTCAGCTGCACTGACGTTAGAATCCGGCAACAACTGCTGCAAGCGGGCAAGGTTATCGAGATGATCTTGCTGTTGCAATGCCGTTTCATAACTACCCAGGTTGTAACTAGCACCGACAGCCATAGTGCCGTCTTTGGCTGGCGTCACATAGCCTTCACCGCATACCACCTTAGCTGGCGCATGCTTGTCTGTTACATAGCTGACCTGACCACGTATTGGCTTTAAGGGTAAACACAGTTCGGGTAACCACTGTTTAGCGTCACTGGCATTACACAGCACCACAGCGTCAAACGCATGGCTACCAGCTTTATCGCCTTGCAAGCATAGGTGCCATTGCTGCTGGCTGTACTCTAGGCTGGTCAGGCTAGTATTCAGCCAAGGCGCTAACTGCAATTCAGTAGCTAAGGCACCACACCAAGCTGGGGGACTTACCCAACCGGCTTGCGAATATACCAAACCGCCAGTCGGTAATGTTTGCTGAACTTGCTGAGATGCGTCTGCAGACGATAATAAAGCCAACCATTGTTGCGGAAACTGGCGCTTAACCAGGCGCCGCATTTGTTCAAATTCAGCCTCGTCCTGAGCCAACTGCAACAGACCTGTTGCCTGCCAATACTCTGAGCTTAAACTTGTTTGCAAACTGGCCATGCTATGTTGCAGGCCTTGTTGATGTAGCTGACCAGAAACAATGGCACTGTCAGGCAATTTGGCATACAACATACCTTGCTTGTTGCCCGATGCGGCTTGAGCTACTGCTTCTGCACGTTCAATAAGTTGCACCTGATAACCGCGTTGCTGCAAGGCCAAAGCGGTTGAACAACCACTGATACCGGCACCGATCACGGCCACCTTTGTGTCGGGAGGCAAAACCGGACTGCGACGCTGCCAGGGTGATGTGTAGGCAGTTTTATCGGGTTTCCTGTTGCTGTCACCGGCAGGGACTACTGACGAGCCTTTAAAGAAACCACTTAACTGGTGCCTTTTTTTACCAAAGCCTGATGCAGTTACAACTTCAAAGCCGGCTGAGGCCAACGGTTCCCGCACAGCTCTAGCCGAGCTGTAGGTAGCCAAGGTGGTTTGCTCATGACTTAGGCGAGCTAACTGCCGCATTACCTCAGGCTGCCACATGGCGGCATTTTTGGCCGGATTAAAACCATCCAAGTAAATAGCATCAGCTGTGCCCTGTATTTGCGGCAAGGCTTCTTCAACAGGTGCCAATATCAGATTCAAGGTGACATCACCAAAACGCAGCTGGTGAAAGCCTTTAATTGGTAACGGGTATTGCCCTCGTAACTGCTCAGCTAGATGTTGTAGTTGTGGCCATTGCTGCCATTGTTCCAGGTCAGCCAAGGCCATAGGATGAGCTTCAATACTGGTGTAAATCAAGCGCGCTGGTGTGGTTTGTGTTTGACGCTGCTGCAACCATAGTTGCCAGGTCAGTAGGAAATTGAGACCGCCACCAAAGCCCAATTCTAATAAGCTAAAGTGCTTATTATTTCCGACATGGGCAAACCGTTTCGTTAGCTTATTGGGAGCAAGAAAGACGTGTGTTTTTTCGGCAAGTGCGTCATCGGTAGAACCGTAGACATCGTCAAAGTCTGTGGCCATGGGATTGCCATCGCGCCATTCGATATTGGCGCAAGGCAATAACTGAGGATCACTAAAGAGTGTTGGTTTAGGCATTGTATTAATGCTTATGGGTGCAGATAACTAGGTATTAAGCCTAATCCAAATAGTATGCTTTATAGATACGTACAGGCTGTACGGGCCAATCACGCTTGAAACCATTTCTAGCAGTCTTTACTTCAGCGATCTTATCAACCACATCCATGCCTTCTACCACGCGACCAAATACTGCATAACCAAAGTTGCTGGTATTACGATCCAAAAATGGATTATCAGCGTGGTTGATAAAGAACTGAGCTGTAGCGCTATGAGGGTCACTAGTACGCGCCATAGCAATAGTGCCGCGTTCGTTGCTTAAACCATTATCTGCTTCGTTTACGATAGGGGCCTTAGTTGGCTTGCGCTCGCCTTCTATATTGAAGCCACCACCTTGAATCATAAATCCGGGAATCACACGGTGAAACAAGGTTTCATGGTAAAAACGCGTGCGCACATACTTGATGAAATTTGCGACACTCTTAGGTGCTTTATCAGTATAAAGCTCCAAGATAATAGAACCTTCGGAAGTCATCAATTCCACACGCTCTGTTTTTGCCATGGCACTGCTGCTAAGCACCAAGGCCAATAGAATAGCCAAAATACGCATATTCAAATCCCCAAATCTAAATAACTAGTTATTCGGCTGCTGGAAACACTTGCTTAAAGGGCTTCACAATAATGCCCTCGTACACACCTGCGGCCATATATGGGTCATTATTGGCCCAATCTAGCGCTGCTTGCATATCGTCAAAATCAGCCACTACCAAACTACCAGTAAAGCCTTCACCATCTGGGTTGGGGTTTGGGCCGGCTAACACTAAACGTCCAGCCTCATCCAATTCTGTTAGACGAGCCAAATGGTCTGGGCGTGCGCCCATACGCTTTTCGGTACTGTTTTCAATATCCTGGCAATAAAACGCAAATAACATATTAATCTTCCTCTTGATTGGAGGTATCGGGCTGCTGAGCCATGTGTTTGGCCATGTAAAAACCTTGCGCAATAATAAATACAATGGTCAGGCCTAGCATGCCAAAGAGTTTAAAATCGACCCAAGTCTCTTCGCTAAAATTAAAGGCAACGTACAAGTTGACGATGCCCATAAAGGCAAAAAAACCAACCCAAGCTAAGTTAAGGCCGCGCCAAGCATTGTGAGGCAGCTGGACACCTTGTTCCATAATTCGTTGCACAACGGGTTTTTTACCAATAAATTGGCTCGCAAAGAAGACTACAGCAAACAGCCAGTTTACAACAGTTGGCTTCCACTTGATGAAGGCGCCGTCTTTAAGCAACACGGTCAAGCCACCAAAAAACACCACCATAATTAATGTTGCCAACTGCATTTTTTCAATTTTACCTGTGGACCATTTTGTGTAGGCCATTTGCAGCATCGTGGCAGGAATAAGTACGGCCGTAGCAAGAATCAAATCACCAGTCATCTTGTAAACAATAAAGAAGATAACAATGGGTAAGAAGTCGATAAGTAATTTCATAGTCTAGTCAGTTAGGTCTCGGGTAATGTTACTGCTTGGCGGTTCGTTATATCAGTCACGAGCACAAAACCAATCAGTCAAAGGCTGGCATTGTAGCATGAGATTCTGCTAATTTGTGTGTAATCCAATGCCAACTTGAGTGCCTTTACAGTTTCTTTAAGGTAACTTAACTATTGCCAACAAACTCACCAACATTTACAGCCACAAGGACACCCCATATGATTAGCCTAGAGCAACTTAAGCAAGACTACGTAGATGTCATTCCTGTGGTAGTGAAATGGGGTGAAATGGATGCTTTTCAACATGTGAACAACACAGTCTACATCCGCTACATTGAAGATGGTCGCTTAGGTATATTTGAGCGCTTAGGCATGGCAAAAGACTTGCAGGCCACCAACAAAGGCCCTATATTTGCCTCTATTACCTGCGACTATCTAGCCCCTGTAACCTACCCCGATACCGTATGGGTGGCTTCTAACATCAAACAAACCAGCGAGAAGAAAATTACCTTAGAGCAAGTTATCTATAGCGAAAAACTAGGTAAGCTCGCTGCAAAATCCACTAGCTTGTGCGTCTACTATGATTATAAAAATCTGCACAGCTGCGAAATCACTGATGCCATTAAGCAAGCCTTAAACGAGTTAAATAGCTAATGAGCATCAAATTACACAATTACAACATCGTACGCGTGAAAGACGGCAACAATATAATCAATTGTACCGTAGTAAAAATGTATCGTGATTATGCGCAGATAAAACTTGAGGGAAAGTTATTTCGCGTACCTTATCATTTGATGGATAAGGTGGTTGGGCATGAGTTGCTCATGCCGGACCAGTAGGGACTGGCTTTCCCGTAGGGACTGGCTTTTCCCGTAGGGACTGGCTTTTCCCGTAGGGAAGTGCCTGTCCCGTTTTCATTTAACAAAAGTATAAAAGGGACAGGCACTTTTTGTCTGCTTCGCAGCCCAAGAAGAGCCAGTCCCCGTCTAGTTAAGCCACGTCATCAATTATACGTGGGTTCGCCTGCACATAGTCAAAGGCGCGGTAGAAGAACACCACAGACCAAGCTGCCAAACAGCTACCGACAATGCTCAATACCGAGTTACTCAAAGCACTAGCACTAGACTCAACACCTTCAATCATAAACATGCTTGGAATAATGCTGACGATACTGGTTACCACTAAGCCAAAGAACAAATCCCAACCATAACCACGACTCACCTTCCAGCTCTGCTTCAAGCTAGCAAGAGCACCAACACCCTGCAATACCAAGTAGTAAGGCGCCAGTGACAAACGCACTAAGACCCAAATACCAGGAATAATAAGTAGCAGCATACCAGCTGCAACGGCAAAGCCCATCATTAGCTCCATCAAGATAAATGGCAACATGATGACGATGGCGCGACTACCACGCTGACCAAAACTCGGATTGTCTTTACTCAAGATCCCCTGCACTAGCAGGATCAAGCTGATCTGCAAAAAAGACTCTAGCAACAACATGGCAATAATGGTCCAGCCAACCATATCTGGCAGGCCCTGCATATCAGCACCAATGGTGTACCAATCCGTTTGGATCATCACCCATTCACGCACCATAGCAACAGGTACCACTAAGGAGATAATAGCCCACCAATATGTACGACAGAAACTAAAACTGTCCCGTAACCACTCAGACATAACTGCTTCCTTACTACTCTTTTACTACTTATTACTGTTTCAAACGGTAGCCGGTTTTGAAGATATAACCCACCAACGCCAAACAAATACCCATAAATACCATTACCATAAACAGACTTAAGCCTACGCCCACATCTGAAATTTCGTAAAAGCTCCAACGAAAACCGCTAATCAAGTACACCACAGGATTAAACATGGTGACCGTCTGCCAAGCCTCTGGCAGCATATCAATACTGTAAAACGCACCACCTAAAAACACCAATGGTGTAACTATTAATAATGGGATCAATTGTAGCTTTTCAAAGCCATCGGCCCATATTCCGATCAAAAAACCAAATAAACTAAAAGTAACGCAGGTGAGCAACAAGAAAGTCAACATCCACCACGGATGAGCAATTTGCAAAGGCACAAAGAAGCCTGCCGTTATCAGAATAATAATACCGATAATCAAAGACTTGCTGGCCGCAGCTCCTACATAACCTATAGTAGCCTCCCAAAAAGAAATGGGTGCCGACAAAATCTCATAAATAGTACCAGAGAACTTGGGGAAGTAGATGCCAAAGGAGCCGTTAGATAGACTTTGCGTCATGATGGACAACATCACCAAACCGGGCACGATAAAAGCACCGTACTCTACACCATCAACTTCTTGAATGCGCGAACCAATAGCGCCACCAAATACCACAAAATACAGGCTAGTAGAAATTACTGGTGACACGACGCTTTGCGTAATGGTACGACGGGTACGCGCCATTTCAAACTTATAGATGGCCCAGATTGCTCGCCAATTCATGAGGCCTCCTGCAGTAGTTCGATAAAGATTTCTTCCAATGAAGACTGAGACGTATGAATGTCAGCCACTTCTAAGCCAGCTTCATAGATAGCAGCTAACATAGCACTCACTTCCACCTTGTCGTCATTGCTTTGGTATTTCAAAAGCAACTGCGCACCGTCTTTTTCCAAACTGAAACCTAGGCTAGCTAAGCTCTCGGGTAAGGCAGACAAAGCTGTCTTCAGATCTACCTGCAATTGCTTCTGCCCCATGCTGGCCATCAAGGTAGTCTTATCTTCAACTAACAACAACTTGCCGTCACTGATAATACCTACACGGTCAGCAATAGCTTCGGCTTCTTCAATATAGTGTGTAGTAAGCACCACGGTAACGCCCTGCTCGCGCATTTCTGCCACCAAACGCCACATATCCTTACGTAGCTCTACGTCTACACCGGCTGTAGGCTCGTCTAAGAACAAAACCTTGGGTTCATGCACCAACGCCTTACCGATTAGCAAACGGCGCTTCATGCCACCAGACAGGCTCATTATGCGCTTGTCTTTCTTATCCCACAGGGACAAGTCTTTTAGCACCTTTTCCACCAAAGCAGGATTCTTAGGTAAACCAAATAATTCACGGCTAAAGCTCAAGTTATCCCACGGCGTCTCAAAAGCATCCGTGGTCAATTCCTGTGGCACCAAACCAATCAAACTACGTGCCTGACGAAACTCAGTGACATTATCAAAACCACCTACCAACACCTTGCCGCTTGTCGCCGTAACAATGCCGCAGATAATCGAAATCATGGTAGTTTTACCAGCCCCATTGGGACCTAACAGAGCAAGAATCTCGCCCTTAGCAACATCAAGATTAACGTCACTCAAAGCCGCCTTACCACCGGCATAGGTCTTGGTAAGCTGCTGCACAGAAAGCATGGGTTGCATAACAAGAATGCCCATCAAAACAAAAGAAGAAGGATAACAGGGAACGCGGATTAGTACGAGCTAATAAGTATGTGGGGACAGGCACTTTTTGCCGGCCAGCCGACAAACAAGAGCCAGCCCCCTACACATTTGACTAGGCACAAAAAAGCCGAGTCAAACTCGGCTTTCTAAATATGCTCAACTGGTGGCATTTTTAGAATTTGTAGCGCAGTAGCTACAAAACTAAAAATTACATCATGCCGCCCATGCCACCGCCCATGCCGCCCATATCAGGCATGCCGCCCATGGCGCCGCCTTCTGGAGCAGGCTCATCAGCAACCATGGCTTCTGTGGTGATCATCAGGCCGGCTACGGAAGCAGCGGCTTGAAGAGCAGAACGCGTTACCTTGGCTGGGTCAAGAATACCCATTTCCAACATATCGCCGTATACACCAGAACCAGCGTTGTAACCGAAGTTACCTTCACCAGCTTTTACCTTGTCTACGACAACAGAGGCTTCGTCGCCAGCGTTAGTTGTGATTTGACGCATTGGTGCTTCCATGGCACGTAGTGCCAACTTGATACCAACGGTCTGGTCAGGGTTGTCACCTTCCAAATCAGCAACAGACTGTAGAGCACGTACTAGTGCAACACCACCGCCAGGTACTACGCCTTCTTCAACGGCAGCACGTGTGGAGTGAAGTGCGTCTTCAACACGCATTTTCTTCTCTTTCATTTCTACTTCAGAAGCAGCACCAACCTTGATTACTGCAACACCGCCAGCCAACTTGGCTACGCGCTCTTGTAGCTTCTCACGGTCGTAGTCAGAAGAAGTATCAGCAATTTGTGCACGGATAGCACCAACGCGAGCTTCGATGTTAGAAGCTTCGCCAACGCCGTCGATGATAACGGTGTTTTCTTTGCTCATCTGTACGCGCTTGGCTTGGCCTAGCATTTCAACAGTAGTAGTTTCTAGAGATAGACCCACTTCTTCAGAGATTACAGTACCGCCAGTCAATACAGCGATATCTTCTAGCATTGCCTTACGACGGTCGCCGAAACCAGGTGCCTTAACAGCACATACTTTCACGATACCGCGCATGTTGTTCACAACCAAAGTAGCTAGGGCTTCGCCTTCTACGTCTTCAGCAATGATCAAAAGCGGACGGCTAGACTTGGCAACAGCTTCCAAAGTTGGTAGCAAGTCACGGATGTTAGAGATCTTCTTGTCTACCAACAATAGGAAAGGCATTTCCAATTCGGCAGTCATGTTGTCTTGGTTAGTTACGAAGTAGGGAGATAGGTAACCACGGTCAAACTGCATACCTTCAACAACATCTAGTTCGTCCTGCAAAGAAGTACCTTCTTCAACAGTGATAACACCTTCTTTGCCTACTTTTTCCATTGCTTCAGCAATGATGCCACCAACGGTTGCGTCGGAGTTAGCAGAGATAGTACCTACCTGAGCGATCGCGTTAGTGTCGGCACAAGGAGTCGCCATACTAACGATTTCTTCAACAACAGCTGCAGAAGCTTTGTCGATACCGCGCTTTAGGTCCATTGGGTTCATGCCAGCAGCAACGGCTTTTAGGCCTTCGTTAACGATTGCTTGAGCCAATACAGTAGCAGTAGTCGTACCGTCACCAGCTACATCGTTGGCTTGGGAAGCAACTTCCTTAACCATTTGTGCGCCCATGTTTTCGAAACGGTCAGCTAGTTCGATTTCTTTAGCAACGGATACACCGTCCTTAGTTACGGTAGGAGCGCCAAAAGACTTCTCCAATACTACGTTACGACCCTTAGGACCCAAAGTGGTCTTAACAGCGTCAGCCAATACGTTTACACCGCGAGCCATACGGCTACGAGCGGAATCACCAAATAATACTTCTTTAGCAGTCATTTTTATGTCCTGTGAAAAATGCTTGGGGCTGACTAGCTTAACTAAGCCAACCCGGAGTTAAATTCTGAAATTAAGACTCTACTACACCGTAGATTTCGCCTTCGCTCATGATCAACAACTCTTCGCCGTTAATCTTAACGGTGTTGTTACCAGCGTATTGGCCAAATAGCACAACGTCACCAGCTGCAACGCTCATGGCTTGTAGTTCGCCATTGCTTGTTACACGGCCTGGGCCTACAGCAATAACTTCACCTTGATTTGGCTTTTCAGCAGCACTACCTGGCAGTACGATACCACCGGCACTAGTTGCTTCTTCTTCCTGGCGACGAATAACAACGCGATCGTGTAAAGGACGGATGCTCATTTCGCTTATACTCCTAAATGTTTGCTTGGCTTCAATTGTTTTGAAGCAGATTTTGTTATGGCATTCACAATGGTGTCTAACAACATAAACATTGTGTCTGTTTTGCTAGATATGGGGTGTATTTGCCTTTTCAATGGTAGGCACATAAAAAAAGCGGTTTTTTTCTACAATCACGACCAAAGTCGCAAAGAAATGTAAATATAGACTGGCACTTTGGGGTCTGACCCCAAAGTGCCAGTCTATCTTTACAATTGCTAAGCCTCAATGCGCTCACTGGGCGGGCGCCCCAAGAATGTCAGTGTTAAATATAATCAGTGGCTTAATCTTCAAAGTTGCTGCGAATTTCGTAGCAGTAATGAATTTTCTTGTTACGCGCAAAATCCCGGTCAATGGTCTTGGCACTGATATCCACCACCTTATTGTACATAGTGACC
>CALKFY010000060.1 GCA_938084925.1 uncultured Pseudomonadales bacterium | reverse complement strand
CCATGCTTTCATCTAGGTAGCGGGTGATTTTGCTAATGTTGGCGTTAGCATCTGGGTCCCTTGCTCCACGGCCAACTACTACCAACATGGTATGGCGGCGGTCTTGCGCGGCTTCGTAGTCATTGATGCTTGCTTCGGCTTCTTCGATACGCGCGCGCGCGGCTTGTAGCATCTTTGGGTCGATGCCTAGCTCGGCACCGTACTCGATACGAATGCCATGTTTTAGCTTTAGCTTGTTGAGTTCGTTAGGAATGTCGCGCTTGGTGTGGGTGCCGGTCATTAGCATACCGGGTACCGCGTGAACGTTCTTGACCCCTTGCTCAATCAGCTTTTCAACAGCGTCAGAAATGGTTGGGCGAGCAAATTCTAAAAAGCCTGTTGTTACCATGCGTTCAGGAAAGCGCTGCTTGAAATTTTCGGCTAGTTGATTAAATTCGGTCACCGCTTCATCATCGCGAGAGCCGTGGCCGATGAGTAGGATTGCTGGCTTTTGGTTGCTCATAGTGTTTTTCATAAATGGCTGTTGGGGCCGCCGGTACACTGCTGGGTGGAAGAGCTCACTTGGGCCATTGTAGGTCTAGTAGACGTAGAATAATACTGAATTTAATTCAATATATAGCTAATCGCGGCATGCAATGGGTTTAAATTCGCCATTAGCCAATAATAGTCAGTTCACGAGGTAGGCTGGTAAGGGATTTACAGCCATCTTTGGTGATCAAAACGTCGTCTTCGATGCGTACGCCAATGTGGTTGGCCTTATACAAACCAGGTTCGATGGTCATTACCACGCCGGCTTCAAGTTGTGTGTGGTTGCCGATCATCACCTGTGGTGCTTCGTGTACATCTAGGCCGAGTCCGTGCCCGGTTTTATGTACGATATATTCAGCGAAAGCACTGTCCTGCAGAACTTGGGTAACCGCTGTATCTATGTCATGGGCTGTGTGTTTTGGTGAAGCCAGCTTGCGGCCAGTTTGGTTAGCTAGTTTTACCGTGTTGTACAAGGCGGCATGTTCGTCAGTGGCGTGTTGGCAAAAGAAAGTGCGAGTGATGTCGGCACTATAGCCTTGGTAAAAAGCGCCAAAGTCGATCAGCAAAGGGTCGCCTGCCCGTAGCTGATAATCCCCAGCATGACCATGTGGGTTAGCGGCATTGCCGCCACCAAGCACTATTGGCTCGAAGGCAAAACCGTCGCTGCCGTTGGCTAGCATGCGGGATTTTAATTGGTTAAGAATGTGTTTTTCACTCATGCCAGCGGTGACGTCGGCCAGCGTTTCTTGCAGAGAAACTTCGCTGATGGCAATGGCTTTTTCGATTAGCGCTATTTCACTTTTGTCTTTGCTGAAACGTAGTTGGTTGAATACTTCGGAGGCATTACTGATGGATTCCTGGCCAAAGTGTTGGCGTAAAGCATCGGCTTCAAATACGCGCATGCGCATGCCTTCGACCCCTAATGAGGTTTGGCCTAATGCGGATGCTGCTTGGGCAAAAGCCTCGCTAAAACCGTCTTTGTCTTGCCAATAGAAGGTAGTGGTGTCGGGCATGGCTGCTTGCCACATGAGCTGCTCAAGAGCCGGCATGATGGCTAAGGTGTCACCTGTTTGAGTAACAAATAGCAAAGTTGGGCGTTCCATCAAGTGAAAGTTGAGGCCAGTGAGGTAATAAAAGTTGGGCCCCGGAATAATCACGGCGGTGTCTAACTTGTTCTCGATTAAGAGTTGGCTAAGTCTTTGGCGGCGTTGATGGAAAATATTGGTCATGAGAGCGGTTAGCCTGTTATTAGATGTCTACAGATATATTGGCATGAGTAAATTGATGGTAGCATGGAGGTCAAACAGGGCCAATACTAAAGGCTATTTATGCAATCTTTGTATCCAGAATTACACCCCTATCGTGATTTTTACTTTTCTGTTGGTGGTGGCCATGAGTTGTATGTAGAACTCAGTGGTAATCCCAATGGAGAGCCTGTGCTAGTGGTGCACGGTGGGCCTGGAGGTGGTTGTAGCCCGATCACACGACGTTTTTTTGATGCCGCCCATTATCATATTATTATGGTAGATCAACGTGGTGCCGGTAAGTCTAAACCCCACGCTAATTTGGAATACAACACCACCGATTTCCTCATAGAAGACTTTGAGTTACTGCGTCAGCATCTGGATATAGATAGCTGGATGTTGTTTGGCGGTTCTTGGGGGTCAACGCTGTCACTATTGTATGCCCAAGCCTATCCAGAACATGTTAGTGCCATGATTTTACGCGGTATCTTTTTGGGCCGACGTGAAGATATGCGTTGGTTGTTTGAAGCGGGTGGTGCGAGCCGAGTATTTGCTGATTATTGGCAGAACTATGTGGATAAGGTACCTGTTGAGCAGCGTGACAACCTGGTGGATTACTATTACCAAGCTTTAACCGGTGATAATGATTTACAACGCGCATCAGCTGCAAAAACATGGGCTATGTGGGAAGCCAAGATATCTACCCTAGAGCCACAGGTGTTTAATTTGGATTCAGCGGCGGATCTGCATGATGCCTTAGCCATATCGCGTATAGAATGCCACTACGCCAAGTTCGATTGCTTCCTAACTCATAATCAAATACTAGAAAACATGCCCTCTATCGCCCACATTCCGGGCATTATCGTGCATGGTCGTTACGATATGGTTTGTCCCATGGAGCAAGCCAAGCTACTGCATGATCAATGGCCAGCTAGCGAGCTGCACATAGTACGTGATGCAGGGCATAGCCAGATGGAGCCGGGGATTGTGGATAATTTGGTTAAAGCGACGCGTGTGTTTGCGGAGCGAATTGCTTAGTATGGGCTTTTTCAGTCTAGGCAAAGATAAAGTTAACCTATGAAAGCCCTAATCCAACGCGTTTCTCAAGCCAAAGTAGAAGTCGACAATCAAATCGTAGGCCAAATTGGCCCAGGTCTTTTGGTGCTGTTGGGTGTCGATCGAGAAGACGACCAAGCCAAGGCCGATCAGTTGCTACACAAGGTACTGCATTACCGTATTTTTAGCGATGATGACGGCAAGATGAATTTGAATGTGCAGCAGGCTGGCGGCAGCTTGTTGGTGGTGAGTCAGTTTACTTTATCGGCATCCACCAAAAAGGGCATGCGGCCTAGCTTTACCAGTGCTGGCTCACCGGCTTTGGCGCAAGAGTTGTATGAGTATTTTTCCGCTCAGGCGGCGGCTGGTGTGCCTGTGCAGAATGGCCAGTTTGCGGCGGATATGCAGGTGAGTTTGACCAACGATGGCCCTGTGACTTTTATGTTAGAAGTCTAGCTAGGTTTCTCATCTGCACTATGGCGGTCTTCTGGGCGGCCAAATTTGTGAGCGGTGTAGCTAAGTAGCCATAGGGCACCGCTAAGTAGAACGATAGCTCCCGAAATACTTAACAGCAGGTACAGGTGGAAATCATCGGAGACTTTCTGTACGTCAATTACCAAGTGGCGCGATAGTGCGGTGATGGCGATGATGATCAAGAACTGCACGGGTAAGCGCTGGGTC
>CALKFY010000059.1 GCA_938084925.1 uncultured Pseudomonadales bacterium | reverse complement strand
AACTCGGCACCCAGTATGCGAGTTTTGTAAAGATAGACTGGCACTTTGGGGTCTGACCCCGAAGTGCCAGTCTATACAAAATGGAAAGACTAAACATAGTCCCATGTAGCGGGCTTTGCAGCCTATACATAGGACTATGTTATTGGGGTCTGACCCCAATGTGCCAGTCTAGTATCATTTTTTTCTTAGAAGCTATCGCCTGGTACGCGCACTGTGCCTTCCATGAGGACGCGGGCGCTGCGGCTCATGATGGCTTTTTTGGCAATCCAGTCACCGTCTACTTGGCTAGCTTCGGCGCCAACGGTAAGGGTGCCAGATGGATGACCAAAGCGCACTTGGCTACGTTCACCGCCACCAGCAGCTAGGTTCACCAAGGTGCCTGATACGGCTGAGGCGGTAGCAATAGCTACAGCAGCAGTACCCATCATGGCGTGATGTAGCTTACCCATGGACAAGGCACGTACACACACGTCGATATCGTCGGTAGTTACCTGCTTACCACTTGATGAGGTGTAGTTGGTAGCTGGTGCTACGAACGCCACCTTAGGCGTGTGCTGGCGTGTAACGGCTTCGGAAATATCTTTGATCAAGCCCATCTTAATGGCACCGTGGGCGCGGATGGTTTCAAAACGTGTAAGAGCAGCTTCATCATTGTTGATGGCTTCTTGCAGTTCTGTGCCTGTGTAACCAATTTCATCTGCGTTTAAGAAGATGGTTGGGATACCGGCATTGATCATGGTCGCCTTGAAGGTCCCTACTCCAGGTACTTCAAGGTCATCAACTAGGTTGCCTGTGGGGAACATAGAACCATCGCCATCGGCTGGATCGTGGAATTCCACCTGCACTTCGGCAGCTGGAAAGGTCACACCGTCTAGCTCAAAGTCACCAGTTTCTTGTACTTCACCATTGGTCATGGGTACGTGGGCAACGATGGTCTTTTTGATATTAGCTTGCCAGATACGTACCGTAGCTAGGCCATTTGCAGGAATACGCTCTGCTGCTACCAAACCACTGCTGATGGCGAATGCGCCTACAGCGGCAGTTAGGTTACCGCAGTTACCACTCCAATCCACAAAGGCACGATCAATAGCTACCTGACCAAACAGGTAGTCTACATCGTGATCAGCAACGCTTGGTGCTGACAAGATAACTGTTTTACTGGTACTGGAAGTTGCACCACCCATACCATCGGTTTGCTTTCCATAGGGGTCTGGGGAGCCGATAACGCGCAACAACAAGTTGTCACGGGCTTCGCCTGCAACCTGACAGGATTCAGGTAGATCAGTAAGGTTAAAGAATACGCCCTTACTGGTGCCGCCACGCATGTAGGTAGCGGGTACTTTTACTTGAGGAACAAAACTCATTTTGTTCTCCTTTTTGTTTTAATTAGTAGGTTTTGACAGTACTACATAGCTAGCTGGTGTGGTCTTTGTGGTTCGAACAGGCCCCAGAGGCATGGATGCCGAAGAGGAGCCCCCCATGGACGGGTTTACGGCGTCCTTATCGAGCCACACAGACCGTGCCAGCGGCGACACTGGCACAATCGTCAAATTCAACGCGGTAGACACTTGGTCTATCCAGTGCAGAACGCCGTGAATACATCCCTGTAGGCTTCGCAGCGGCTTCCTTGCCGCTGGCGATCTGCAATTGGATAAATCAGGTCTACCTCGCTAGCTTTAATCGTCCGTTGTAATTTAAGCGTTGCCAGCTAAGAAGTCTTGAGCGAAGCGCTGCAATACACCACCAGCACCGTATACAGATACTTCTTCGGCCGTGTCTAGACGACAAGTTACTGTCACTTCTACACGTTCGCCGTTGGCACGGTTGATGATCAAAGTAAGATCTGCACGTGGCGCAATGTCACCTTGTACGTCGAAGGTTTCAGTGCCGTCGATGCCGTAGGTTTCACGAGTTTCGCCATTTTTGAATTCTAATGGCAATACGCCCATACCAACAAGGTTAGTACGGTGAATACGCTCAAAGCCTTCGGCAACGATGGTTTCTACACCTGCAAGACGTACACCCTTGGCCGCCCAGTCACGGGAAGAACCCTGACCATAGTCGGCACCGGCGACGATGATTAGTGGCTGTTTACGCTCCATGTAGGTTTCAATAGCTTCCCACATGCGCATGGTCTGGCCTTCTGGCTCAACGCGGGCTAAGGAACCTTGGGTTACTTCACCCGCGTCATCACGACACATTTCATTCAGCAACTTAGGGTTAGCAAAGGTTGCGCGCTGCGTAGTTAGGTGGTCACCACGGTGTGTTGCGTAAGAGTTGTAGTCTTCTTCTGGCAGACCCATCTTGTGCAGGTATTCACCAGCGGCACTGCTACCTAGGATAGCGTTGGATGGCGACAAGTGGTCAGTGGTGATGTTGTCACCTAGTACTGCCAAAGGACGCATGCCCTTCATGGTACGTTCACCGGCCAATGCACCTTCCCAATATGGCGGACGACGGATGTAAGTACTCTGTGCACGCCAGTCGTAAAGCGGGCTTTCGGCTTGTGCAGAGGTACCTAGATCGAACATAGGAATGTAGATTTCGTTAAACTGTTCAGGCTTAACGCTAGTCTTAACGATAGCATCGATTTCTTCATCAGATGGCCAGATGTCCAGCAAACGAATGTCGTTGCCGTTTTGGTCTTGGCCAAGTACATCCTTTTCGATGTCAAAGCGCATAGTACCGGCAATCGCATAGGCAACAACCAATGGTGGTGAAGCCAAGAAAGCTTGCTTAGCGTATGGGTGGATACGACCATCAAAGTTGCGGTTACCAGACAATACCGCTGTGGAGTACAGGTCACGATCGATGATTTCTTGTTGGATCTGTGGATCTAAAGCACCACTCATGCCGTTACATGTCGTGCATGCGTAGCCAACGATACCAAAGCCCATGGCTTCAAGTTCAGTTAACAAACCAGCTTCTTCAAGATACAAACGCGCTACCTTAGAACCAGGAGCAAAGGAAGACTTAACCCAAGGCTTACGTACTAGACCCAACTCGTTAGCGCGCTTGGCCACGAGGCCAGCAGCTACTACGTTACGTGGGTTGGAAGTGTTAGTACAAGACGTGATGGCAGCAATGATTACGGCGCCATCAGGCATTAGGCCAGCGGCTTCTTCGGCTTGTGCCTTGTCTAGGTCTACTGCAATGCCACGCTCAGCCAAAGCAGATGTAGGCAAACGACGGTGTGGGTTAGACGGACCCGCCATGTTACGTACAACGGTGGTTAGATCAAACTCAAGTACGCGTTCGTACTCGGCTTCTACCATGTCGTCAGCCCAAAGGCCTGTTTGCTTGGCGTAGTCTTCTACTAGCTTCACCTGGTCCGCTTCACGGCCAGTAAGCTTCAAGTAATCGATGGTTTGTTCGTCAATGTAGAACATACCCGCCGAAGCACCAAATTCTGGTGTCATGTTGGAGATGGTGGCACGGTCACCAATGGTTAGGTCCTTAGCACCGTCACCAAAGAATTCTAGGTAAGCAGAAACTACACGCTGCTCACGTAGGAATTCGGTAATGGCCAATACCATGTCAGTAGCAGTGATGCCTGGAGCACGCTTGCCCGTTAGCTTCACACCAATAATGTCCGGCAGACGCATCATTGAGGCACGGCCTAACATGACGTTTTCGGCTTCTAAACCACCAACACCAATAGCAATAACACCCAAGGCATCAACGTGTGGTGTGTGGGAATCGGTACCAACGCAGGTATCAGGGAAAGCTACGCCGTCACGGTTTTGAATAACCGGAGACATTTTTTCCAAGTTGATCTGGTGCATGATGCCGTTACCCGCAGGAATCACGTCAAC
>CALKFY010000058.1 GCA_938084925.1 uncultured Pseudomonadales bacterium | reverse complement strand
CCTATGGGGGATGCCAGCGGTGGCCGTCGCCATCAACTGGTGGATTTAGCCCGTGCTGGTATGGCTGTTGGCCTGGCAGGTTTGTTCTTGGAAGCGCACCCTAATCCAGATAAAGCCCGTTGCGATGGGCCTAGTGCTTTGCCGTTGGATAAGCTGGAGCCGTTTTTGGCGCAGATTAAGGCAGTTGATGATTGTGTAAAGGCGCTGCCGGCTTTGGTGATCGATTAGCGCCTTTGGGACTGGATTTTCCCGTAGGGAAGTGCCTGTCCCGTTGTGTTGATGTTGAATTGAGTGTTGTGTTGAGTTGAGGGGACAGGCACTTTTGCCCGCTACGCGGCCAAGAAGAGCCAGTCCCCTAGTGCTTTGCCACTAGACAAGCTGGAGCCGTTTTTGTTGCCGATCAAAGCGGTGGATGATTGTGTGAAGGCGTTGCCTGCTTTGGTGATTGACTGATTTGTAGTATAGTAGACATTTATTTGTACAAAATTTAATATAATATTTTCTAACTTATTGAAAATATTTAAATTAATTAAATTTTAATCAGGACATTTTTTTAGACATATCTGGTCTAGTTTTGCTCCTAAAGATGTTTGTTATGGAATATTTGCATAGAGTTGATACATTTCGTCATGCTCCCTTCACCTTTCAAACTGGGGTGGATATGTCAGCCGTGGATACCATGTTGGTGCGTATCAATGATGCTCAGCAACGTTTTGCCGGTTCTCCTTTGTCTTCCGTTGCGGAACAGTTAGAAAAAGAAGTAGTAGTCAGTAGCATCTTTGGTACTAACAGCATTGAAGGTGGCACTCTCAGTGAAGAAGAAACTAGGCAAGTTGTTGCACTTACTCCTGAGCAGGTGGCCAACATCGAGCAGCAACGTGTGCAGAACATTAAAGCTGCGTACGATTATTCAAAGGCCTGTGCTGGGCAAGAAAATTGGCAGTTGGATGTAGAGTTTATAGTCCATGTGCACAAGTTAGTTACTCACGCGTTACCAGATGAACACAATCAACCAGGGTTGTTACGCGATAATCCCAAGCATATCGCAACAAAGGTTGGCTCCGCAGCTCATGGTGGGGTGTATAAACCACCTCAATGTGGTGAAGATGTTGAATTATTGCTACAGGCTTTAGTCTCTTGGCATGACCAATTACAAGAGCAAGGGCTGCCAGCATTAATACGTGCACCGTTAGTGCATTTTTATTACGAACTAATTCATCCTTTCTGGGATGGTAATGGGCGTGTAGGGCGCGTTATAGAGGCTACCATTTTACAACAGGCAGGTTTTCAGTACGCGCCTTTTGCACAGGCTAGTTTTTATCATCAGCATATTCATCGTTATTTTGCTTTATTCAATCAAGGGCGTAAGCAGGCGCAGTTGAAACAAGGCTTCCCCAACACTGATTTTGTGGCCTTCTTCTTAGATGGCATTTTGCAAAGCATTAATAATTTGCATGACAGAGTGAATTTCCTCATAGGAGTCATTCTATTTGACAGCCGTGTTCAGCATTTGTATCAGGGCAAGTCCATTAATGATAGGCAGTATGCTATTGTTACTCAAATTATGCGTCACGGCCCTGTTATGTTAAAGGAACTGGCTCAAATGCCTTGGTATAGGGCGCTATATATCAAGCTTACAGATAAGACCAAAAGCCGGGATCTGCACAAGCTTAAAGAGCTAGGCTTGTTGCGCCAGGAGTCAGCAGGATTGCTTATGCCTGGTAGTATTTAAAGGTTTGAGGGAACAGGCACTTTAAAGGTTTGAGGGGACAGGCACTTTTGACCGCTTCGCGCTCAAGAAGAGCCAGTCCCCAAGAGTTACTCGGGCAAATACGGAGAACAATTTGCAAACAAAATTAGTACTTTTTGACGTAGATGGTGTGCTCACGGATGGCACTTTATGGATTGGCCCAGAAGGCGAAGCTGTAAAGGGTTTTAATGCCAAAGATGGTGTGGCGGTAGCCTTGTTACGTAAATACGGTATTGCCACGGGTATTGTGTCTGGCAAGGCTAGTGCGGCTTTGGATTTTCGGGTAGCACAGCTAAAATTTGATGTAGCTATTACTGGTTGTCATGACAAACTAGGCGCTATCAACGAATGGCTGGCAGACAAAGACTTCGGCTTGGAGTCGGTAGTGTTTGTTGGCGACGATGTCATTGATGTGCAGATAATGCAGGCCGTAGGCAGTGCTTATGCGCCGGCCGATGCTCATGCTTTGGCAGTGCAAGCTGCTGGCCATGTTACGCAAGCTAATGGCGGCCGAGGCGTGGCCCGTGAAGTGGCGGAGCATGTGTTGTTGGGCCAAGGGCTGTCCTTGCAAGACATGTATGCAGGGCTGTTTGCTGTACAGTGATTTTTTTTGTAGGGGACAGGCACTTTTGCTGCGCAAAAAAGCCAGTCCCCAGTTAGGTTTGGGGGACTGGCTTCTTCTTGGACGCGAAGCGGACAAAAGTGTTTGATGGGGACTGGCTTCTTCTTGGACGCGAAGCGGACAAAAGTGTTTGATGGGGACTGGCTCTTGTTTGGGAGCGAAGCGAGCAAAAAGTGCCTGTCCCTTGAGCGGGTTTGATAAGGGACAGGCACTTGCCTACGGCAAAAGCCAGTCCCCGAGATATAGTGAGATATGAACAATATTAAAGTAGTCATCCCAGCGCGTTATGCTTCTACGCGCTTGCCAGGCAAGCCGTTACAGGACTTGCTAGGTAAACCTATGGTTATTCGTGTGGCCGAGCGTGTACAAAGTGCCTTACCACAGGCGGATGTGTGGGTAGCCACGGATGATCAGCGTATTTATGATGTGGTATCGGCTGCAGGCATGCAGGTGGCCATGACTCGTGTGGATCATGAAAGCGGTACCGATCGTACAGCAGAAATGGCGGCCGCTTTGGCATGGCCAGACGACAGTATTATTATCAATGTGCAGGGCGATGAGCCGTTAATAGACCCTTTGTTGTTGCAGCAGTTTTCTGAGTTTTGTGGCCAACGTGCAGAATTTACCATGGCCAGCGTGATGGTGAGCATGGAAAATACCGACGATGTGCACAACGCCAATGTGGTTAAGCTAGTAACGGATGCTAATAGCAACGCTTTGTATTTTTCTCGTTCGCCCATTCCCTTTGTGCGCGACGTAGAGCAAGCAGATTGGCCGTTAGATGCCTTTTATCGCCATGTGGGTATTTACGCCTATCGCTTGCGCGAACTTAAGCTATTATCGGCGACAGCGCCTTGTGCGCTGGAGCAGCTAGAAAAGCTGGAGCAGTTGCGAGCCTTGTGGCTAGGTATTCCTATTGCCATGATGCATTGGCAAGGGGAACTGCATGGGGGTATTGATTCGCCTGAGGATGTTGAGCGGGTTGTGGCGGTTTTGCGTGGTTGAAGAATGCTGGGGACAGGCACTTTTGCTTCTTTTAAAGGGACAGGCACTTTTGCTTCGCAAAAAAGCCAGTCCCTGGCAGATTGGTAGGGGGCTGGCTCATGTTTATCCGCGTAGCGGGTAAAAAGTGCCTGTCCTCATCCTAGGGTAGTGCTTTTCAAGGGGCGGGCACTTTTGCTTCTTTTAAAGGGACAGGCACTTTTGCTTCGCAAAAAAGCCAGTCCCTGGCAGATTGGTAGGGGGCTGGCTCTTGTTTATCCGCGTAGCGGGTAAAAAGTGCCTGTCCTCATCCTAGGGTAGTGCTTTTCAAGGGGCGGGCACTTTTGCTTCTTTTCAAGGGACAGGCACTTTTGCTTCGCAAAAAAGCCAGTCCCTGGCAGATTGGTAGGGGACAGGCACTTTTGCTGCGCAAAAAAGCCAGTCCCCGTAGTAGAGATACAGAGACATAAATTTATGAAACAAACAGATTACCAAGCTATTGCCAAGCAGGTGTTTGCTACCGAAGCCAAGGCTGTGGCAGATTTAGCCGATCAGCTAGACGAGCAGTTTGCTGGTGCCGTGGAGTCCATTGTGGCTGGGCGTGGCAAGGTGGTTGTGTGTGGTATGGGTAAGTCCGGCATTATTGGTAAAAAGATTGCCGCTACCTTTGCTAGTACCGGTACGCCTAGCTTCTTTATGCACCCTGGCGAGGCTTACCATGGTGACCTAGGTATGGTCACTAGCGACGATGTGTTCTTGGCTATTTCTAATTCTGGTGAGACAGAAGAAGTGGTTAAGCTGGTGCCGTTTTTACGCGACAACCAAAATACCTTAATAGTCATGACTGGCAATCCTCAGTCTAGCTTGGCTGCAGCTTCGCACTTTCATTTGAACATTGCTGTGCATCAAGAAGCTTGTCCTTTGCAGTTGGCGCCTACTTCGTCTACTACGGCTACGGCAGCCATGGGTGATGCCTTGGCCGTGACCTTGATGGAAGCCCGTGGTTTTGCGCCAGAAGAATTTGCCCGTTTTCACCCTGGTGGTAGCTTAGGCCGTCGCTTGTTACGCCGTGTTACGGACGAAATGCAAACCGACAACTTGCCTTTGGTGGCAGCTAGCGATGATGTACTTACCGTTATCAATACTATGAGCCAAGGTGGCCTTGGTTTGGCTATTGTCAGTAGTACAGAAGGCATGGGCGTGGTTACCGATGGTGATATACGTCGTGCTTTAGAGCAGCATGGTCAGCAAGTGTTTGGCCATAGTGCGCAAGACTTGATGAGTTTGAGTCCTGCTACTGTTCCACCAGATACGCGTGTAGAAGATGCCTTGGCATTGATGGAACAGCGCCAAATTACTCGTTTATTGGTAGTTGCCGATGGCGAACTGGTTGGGGTGTTTAAGAAATAACAATATGTATGGGGGCTGGCTCTTGTTTGGTCGCGTAGCGGGCAAAAAGTGCCTGTCCCTTGATGGATACTTAGTCCCCTGTAGGTCTACATGCGCTGCGGGGACTGGCTCTTGTTTGGTCGCGTAGCGGGCAAAAAGTGCCTGTCCCTTGATGGATACTGCAGTAATCAAAACCTCTACTAAGCTTATTAGATGCTTAGTAGAGGTTTTTTTATGCGCCGGTGTTTGTTGCTTGTTATCTTGAATGTGGGATTGCTATCCGCTTGTAGCGCTACTATTCCCAAGCCCTATGACTTGGTGCAGGCTTTGTCTTTGGATAGCTTGCAACAGTCGATCATGGAGTTTTTTCAGTCTTATCCTATACTTACATCAAATAAACAGGTGGTAAGTGGCAATTCCGCTTGCCAGTATCAGCAGCATCAGGCATTTTATAAACAAGGGCTGATGGATGCTCATACGTTGGTTGTGAGGGCACAGGCTGTGCAGCAGGGGCAGGCTAGTGTTAAGCCCTATGAGGAATTGCTGGGCAACTTGTACTCTTTGCGGGCAGAACATCAGCAGGCGTGTTTTACACAGCCGCAGGTGGAGTTGCATAGGCAGCGGTTTGCTGAGATATTGGGAGCTATTAATTAAAGGGACAGGCACTTCCCTGCGGGGACTGGCTCTTGTTTGGTCGCGAAGCGGGCAAAAAGTGCCTGTCCCTTTGAGAAAAGCCAGTCCCTAAGTTAAATAAGGAGTAGTGGATGCGATACGAGATTTCTCATCACGGAGCCATTGATGGCGTTACGGGTTCGTGTCACGAGCTGGGCTATTTTATAGAGAGGCAGGGTAAAGAACTGCCCAAGCGCAGCTTGTTAGTGGACTGTGGTTTGTTGCAAGGCAATGATCAGGGCAAAGCAGGGGGGAACGCTGACGAACTCAGTATCGATTTCCCTATTCAGCATGTTAAAGCTATGGTGGCGACTCATGTGCATATAGATCATGTGGGGCGTATTCCTTATTTGTTGGCCGCCGGCTTTAAGGGGCCTATTTATTGCTCCAAACCGTCGGCCATTCTGTTGCCATTGGTGATCGAAGATGCCTTAAAAGTGGGCGTTACGCGCAACGAGAAGATTATCAAGTCGGTAGTAGGGCGCTTGCAAAGCCAAATTGTGCCCATTGCCTACAACGAATGGAAAACTATCGATGACCAAGTGCAGGTGCGTCTGCAGCGCGCTGGACATATCTTGGGCTCTGCTTATGTAGAAGTGCAGGTAGGCTTAAGTAAAGGGAGTAATAAAAAGGCCAATCGGGTTACCTTCTCTGGTGATCTTGGTGCGCCTAATACCCCCTTATTGCCAGCGCCTAAGTCACCTTACCGCAGCGACTGTTTGGTGTTGGAAAGTACCTATGGTGACCGCAATCACGGCGATAGGCGTCATCGCGTAGAGCAGCTTGCTACGGCACTCAAGCGTTGCTTTGCCGATGGTGGTGCGGTGTTAATTCCAGCCTTTAGTATTGGCCGTACGCAAGAGATCTTATATGAACTAGAAGCCGTGCTACAAAAGCGCAAGCAATGGCATCTGCCTAATTTGCGCGTCATCGTGGATTCGCCTTTGGCTGCCAAGTTTAATGATATTTATCGTTTGCTTGAGTCCTATTGGGACGAAGAGTCTCATCAGCGTTTGCGCCAAGGCCGCCACCCTTTGTCCTTTGCCGAACTAGTTACCGTGGATGACCATCAGTCTCACATGCAAATGGTAGAGCAGGTGGCCAAAGACCGTATACCTACTGTTGTGGTCGCCGCTAGTGGTATGTGTGCTGGCGGACGCATGGTTAATTATTTAAAAGCTTTGTTAGGTGATAAACGCACGGATGTATTATTTGTGGGTTATCAAGCAGCGGGTACACCAGGCCGCGATATTTTAGAATATGGCCCTAAAGGTGGTTATGTATTTTTGGATGGCCAGCGTATAGAAATAAAAGCCAAAATTAGCGAGCTGTCCGGTTATTCTGCTCATGCGGGACAAGATGACCTGGTTAACTTTGTAAAAAGAATGCGCGTAAAGCCAAGAGAAATTAGATTAGTGCATGGTGAAGAGCGAGCTAAAGATGCTTTGCAGGGGATATTAGCAGGGGAGTTTCCAGATACTAAGGTTTGGGTGCCTTAGTAACTTGCCGGGGGCTGGCTCTTATTTATACGCGAAGCGGATAAAAAGTGCCTGTCCCTTGTGACCCCTAGGGGAAAACTAGATTTACTGTTTGGGTAGAATTAAAAAGGGGACAGGCACATTTTCCTTTAGGATTGAAAAAAGGGGACAGGTACATTTTCCTTTAGGATTGAAAAAAAGGGGACAGGCACATTTTCCTTCGGAAAATAAGCCAGTCCCCTTTTTATGCAATATCTAAATACGGCAAGAGTCCTTGCTGCCGCCATTATCAAAATAAGCTTGGAAAACCTTTGGAGTGCGGCCACGGCCAGACCATTCATGTGCCTCGCCATTGGCGTCGGTAACACGGTATTGCGCCGCTACGGGCTTACGAGGTTTCTTTACCTTCACTGGTGCTTCTTCAGCGGCAAAGTCTTCAGGGCTTAGGCCTGCGGCACGCATGGCGGCCAAGATCTCTTGCTTTTTAGCTACCTGCTCAGCCATGGCGGCTTGGGCTGCGGCTTCTTCTTCGGCGCGCTTGCTTACAAATTCGGCTAGGTTGTCAGCCATGGTTTGCATTTGCTCTACACTTAAATCTTTGCATGCAGCACGCAGGCGATTTTTGTTACGTGCAATATCGGCGAACTCGCTCATATTTACTCCAAGGGTCTATTCATTTTATGGTAAACTTGGTGACTTATTATATATGCAATAATTAGTTACAAAGTTATATATCCAACAGCATTTCTTTTGAATGAGTTTTTAATTACCTGTTTTGTATCGACAGTTTAATTAAAAACTATCGTATTCTAAAAGATTTTTAATTAAATTAAAACACCGTTAATAAAATGTCACATTTTGATTTACATAGCCACACCACTTGTTCTGACGGCAAACTATCCCCGCAAGAGCTTATTAATCTAGCCCTAGAAAATAATATTACCGACCTAGCTATTACTGACCACGATACAGTAGCGGCGCATCGTCAATTAGAAAACGTAAAAGATCTTGGTTTAAATTTAATATCCGGGGTAGAGTTTTCTGGTCAGTGGGCCAAAATAGGCATACATATTGTCGGGTTAAATATAGATATTAATAGTGAGGTTATTTTAAAAGCCGAAGCCCATCAAAATAAAATACGTTTAGAAAGATTAGAGCGCATTGCTTATAAATTAGAAAAACGTGGCTTTAGTAATATCCTTGAAGGCGCCTTAGAAGAAGCCGGAGGAAACCAAGTAGGTCGCCCACATATTGCCCGTTATATGCTCAAAGAAGGCATGGTACGGTCTATTTCTTCGGCCTTTGATAAATACCTAGGTGCCGGTAAGGTCGGTGATGTGTCTAGCTTGTGGCCAGATATTGAAGATACCGTAGAGTGGATCAACCAAGCTGGCGGTATCGCTGTTATCGCTCACCCGGGGCGCTACAAGATGACCCGCAGTAAGCGTATCCGTTTGATTCAAGACTTTAAGGACTGCGGTGGCAGTGCTTTAGAGGTGTGCACTGGCAACCAGCCCAACGGTATGGCTGAGGACTTGGCTAATATTTGCGAACAATATGACTTGATGGCATCCGTGGGCAGTGATTTTCATTCGCCCAGTTACCAGTGGGTGAAGTTGGGGCGTTATCCGCGCTTGCCGAAAAAGTGTCGGCCGGTGTGGGAGGCTTTTTAGATACTGTGAAGTGTGAAGGGGACAGGCACTTTTGCTGCGCAAAAAAGCCAGTCCCTTGAGTTGATGTGGGGTCTGGCTCTTATTTGCGTGCCTGGGACGCAATGAAGTGTGAAGGGGACAGGCACTTTTGCTGCGCAAAAAAGCCAGTCCCTTGAATTGATGTGGGGTCTGGCTCTTATTTGCGTGCCTAGTACGCAAAAAGTGCCTGACCCCTAGTTACCCCCCCCCTTGCAGTTATCTCTCAGCCAGTACAAAATAGCCCGTTATGGATGCACTCGTACAAGGCCAACAATTTGCGATTCCCGCGGATCTATATATTCCGCCGGACGCCCTGCAAGTATTTCTAGAGACCACGTTTGAGGGGCCTCTGGATTTGCTGTTGTACCTTATACGCCGCCACAATCTGGACATCATGAACATTGATGTGGCGCAGATCACCGAACAATACATCGCCTATATAGAACTCATGGACACCCAGCAGTTTGAGCTGGCCGGTGAGTATCTGGTTATGGCCGCCATGTTGGCGGAAATCAAAAGCCGTAGTTTATTACCACGTCAGCAATCGGAAGAGGAAGACGAGGAAGACCCACGTGCACGTTTGATTCGCCAGTTGCAAGAATACGAACGCTTCAAAAACGCTGCCGAGCGCGTAGACGAACTGCCGCGTATGGGTAGGGATAACTTCCGCGTTAGCATGGATATGCCCGATGTTAAGCAAGCCCGTGCCCATCCCGACGTAGACATGTCAGAACTGTTAGATGCTTACCGCCAAGTGCTTAAGCGTTGCGACATGTATGAACATCATCACATAAGCCGCGAAGCCCTGAGTACCCGCGAGCGCATGACCAATATTATGGCGCGCTTGCAAGACGAGCAAATCATTGAGTTCCAAAACCTATTCCAGCTGGAAGAAGGGCGTATGGGTGTTGTGGTTTCTTTTTTAGCTATTATGGAGCTAGTAAAAGAAAAGCTCGTGCAAATCGTACAAGCCCAGCAGTTTGGCTCAATTCACGTTAGCCTAGGTGGCTACAAAGACAGTCCCAACCAGGAAATGCCCATATGATTACCAACCTAGCACCCGTACTGGAGGCATTGCTGTTAGCTGCGGACAAGCCCTTGGCTGTGGATCAGTTGGCTAGAGTCTTTGATGAACATGATGGTGTGACTATCAAACAGGTTCGCAAATCCCTTAAAGACCTACAAACCACCTACGAAGGCCGTGGTTTTGAGCTAGTAGAAGTAGCCAGTGGTTTTCGCTTTCAGGTACGCCAAGACCATGCCAAGTGGGTGGCCAAACTATGGGAAGAAAAACCTCAGCGTTATTCACGTGCTTTGCTAGAAACCCTATCTATTATTGCTTATCAGCAGCCTATTACTCGTGGCGAAATTGAAGCCATCCGTGGTGTTGCTGTGAGCTCCAATATTATTCGCACCTTGGTAGAGCGTGGTTGGATTCGTGGCATCGGCCACAAAGAAGTGCCGGGACGTCCAGAATTATTCGCCACTAGCAAAGCCTTCTTGGATCACTTTAACATGCAACAACTAAGCGATTTGCCAGAACTAGATGAGCTAGAAGGTTGGGACGAAGAGTCCATGGCGCCAGCCCGTGGCCCACAACCAGAGCAGCAAGAG
>CALKFY010000057.1 GCA_938084925.1 uncultured Pseudomonadales bacterium | reverse complement strand
CTTTAGAAGACTACACCAATGCCGGCATTACCCATGCCTTACTCACCGAGGCGACCTTGGCGGCAGTTAACGAGCTAGTCGAAGCCCAAGAGCGCGAAGGTGCCGATACCCCCGAAGAAGTCTTGGCACTGCTAAATGACGCTGGCAACAAAACCACGTTGGATGCCATACAAAAGATCGCCAACTACGCCCATGATAGCGTCAACAATCCAGCACCCGCGCTACAAGACTACGTCGATGCCGGTGTGGAACATGTCACCGGTGCCAATCTGGCTGCCGTCAACGAAGCCATCGATGCAGCGAGCAAAGAACAAGCCGACACCACCGGTGAAGTACAAAACATTGTGGACAATGTCCTGGCGACCCCGTCAGTACAACCAACAACACCCACGGCATTGGAAAAGATCGCTAACTATGCCGATTCCTCAACCAACCCCGTGCCAGAACTGGCGGATTACGAAAGTCTAAATATTACCGGCGTGAGTGAGAACAATCTTGCGGCGGTGAACGAAATCATTGATGGCGTCACCAAAGGTGAAGCCGACAGCAAAGAAGAAGTACAAGCCTTGATTACCAATGCGGCCAATAAATTAGCCGCGCTGGAGATCATTGCCAACTTTGCCCATGACAATACGGGTGAAGTGCCAACCCTTGCTACCTATCAAGCGGCAGGCATTGACGGCGTGAACGCCGGTAATGTTGCTGCAGTGAATGCCTTAGTAGACGCCGTAGAACGTGTGGATGCCGACACGGTGGCCGAAGTCGAAGGGTTAATCCATGCCAATGCGGTGAAGTTGGCCGCCATCGAGAAGATCGCCAACTACGCCGAGGACAGTACAAAGCATCCAACCCCAACCTTAGCAGACTACCAGGCCGCTCAAGTTGACGGTGTCACTATTGATAATATAGCGGCAGTAAATCTGCGGGTTGATGCTGAAGAGCGCGAAGGAGCGGATACCCACGAAGAGGTTCAAGCGCTAGTTAATTTGACCCTTGCCGAGATATACGCAACAGCCAAATCAGTTATCGAAACCTATGCCAAAGACGGCATCACGGCACCGCAAACATCTGACTATGTGCAATACGGTGTCACCAAGGTTGATGATAATAATGTGGCGGCTATTAACTCGGCCATTGATGCGCAAATGGGTTCAGATACCATATTGGGTAACGACAACGACAGTGACGCCGTAGATACCACACCCAAGGTGCAAGCCATTGTGGATGCCTATCTCACCATACTGGCCACAGCCGATGGAACAGCCAATAACTCCGACAATCCTCTGGCCAGTGATTATGCCGCCATTGGCGTCACTGACGTCAATGATGATGTCGAGGAACTGTCCTTACTGGGTGAAGTCATTGATGGTCTCGCCACCACGGATGTGGATGCAGTGAGTGAAGTGCAAGCCTATGCCGATGCGGTGCAAAGCGTCATGGACGCTGCAGCGGGTGATACCAGCAAGCCTAGTATAGAAGAACTGCAGAAGCTGGGTATTGATGGTTTAACAGCCGACAATATGGCCCTAGTACAAGCGGCCATTGGTAATACCGAAACAGACGGTACCGGCGTAGACAGTATTGCCAAAATCCAAGCGTTGGTGACGGATATCGTCGATGAATATGCTACGGCCAAAGGTGTGATTGAAACCTATGCTAAAGACGGCATCACGGCACCGCAAACATCTGACTATGTGCAATACGGAGTCACCAAGGTTGATGATAGTAATGTGGCGGCTATTAACTCGGCCATTGATGCGCAAATGGGTTCAGATACCATATTGGGTAACGACAACGACAGTGATTCTGTTGATACCACACCCAAGGTGCAAGCCATTGTCGATGCCTATCTCACCATACTGGCCACGGCCGATGGCACGGCTGACAACTCCGACAATCCGCTGGCCAGTGATTATGCTGCCATTGGCGTCACCGACGTCAATGATGATGTCGAAGAACTGTCCTTACTGGGTGAGGTCATCGATGGCCTTGCCACCACGGATGTGGATGCAGTGAGTGAAGTGCAAGCCTATGCCGGTGCGGTGCAAAGCGTCATGGAGGCAGCGGCAGGAGATGCCAGTAAACCGACTAAAGATGAGCTGCAGAAGTTAGGTATTGAAGGTGTCAGTGCCGGTAATATAGGGCTAATTCAAGCCGCTATTACTGATACTCTAGAGGATGGTAGTGAAGTAGATAGCATTCAAGAGATTCAAGATCTGGTGAATTTGCTGCCACCATCAATTTCTAGCTTTGACTTCGCCTCCACAGGTGGCCAGAACAGCTATTTAAATGCCGATGATGTGCTACATATTACCGTGAACTTTACTAAAGCGGTTGTGGTTAATGGCAACCCAGGGCTAAGCATCAATATTGACGGATCACCTGCCACAGCGGTCTACAAATCTGGTTCTAATTCGGACGCATTGGTATTCGAGTACAAAATAGGGACAACAGAAAATGATGCCGATGGCATATCAATCGGTAGCGATGCCTTGGATCTTAATGGTGCCACAATTACTGAAGTTGGCAACGGAAAGACAGCAATCATAACCCATGATGCGGTAGCAGATAATGGCGCCTTTATGGTCGATACTATTGCCCCTGTTGTAAGCGCCGTGGTCATCACTGGTGATTCCGGTAAGCTAAATGATCGCCTAAATGAAGACGATACAGTTACCGTCAGTGTCACCTTTGACGACAAAGTTGAATTTGACCCTAATATTGGTAAACCAAGCATATGGTTGAATGTTGGTGGGCAATCCCGTGAAGCCACCTACGTTAGTGGCGGTGGTAGCAGCGTTCTGCAGTTTACCTACACCATTGCAGCAGAAGATAACGATAGTGATGGTATTGCTATTGATGCCAATAGTATTAGCTTGAATGGTGCTACTGTGACTGACCTGGCTGGTAATGTCGCCGCAAGCTTAGCCCACGACGCAGTAGCTAATAATAGTAGCTACCTCGTTGATAATACGAGCCCGGATACTACCGTAGTTATTAATAGTATTAGTGAAGATACGGGTATTTCTGGGGACGACTTCATTACCGATGACAATGATGGTCTAATTATTTCAGCAACGCTAAGCAAGGCTTTAGAACCTGGCCAATTACTGCAATATTCGATTGGTGGTGATGTTTGGACCGACATATCTAGCTCAGTGGATGCTTTGCTGGTAACTCATACAGATTTGAGTTTGACCGCTAGTACTACTATAGCGTTGCGGGTTGTGGACGAGGCGGGTAATGCTGGCGATATAGCTAGTCAAGTGATCGTAATAGATACATCAGCACCGGAATTTACTAGTGGCTCTGTGGTAACTGTCAATGAGGGGATTTCTAGTGAGGAGGCTACATACATTGCTACTGTTAATGATGAGTCGCAAGTATCTTATTCACTGGTTGGTACTGCCGATGATAAATTGTTCGGCATTAATTCTGCAACTGGTGAGGTGACATTTAAGCAGAGTCCAGATTTTGAAAATCCCACTGATTTTGGTACTGATAATATCTACAATATTACAGTGCGAGCCACAGATTATATGGGTAACGAAACCGATCAAGATGTGGCGATCACGGTTGCAAATACGGACGAGCCAGCGCCGGTAAGTTTGGATTTAGGACTTTCTGGTTCCTTTAATATGAACCTGATTAGAGGGTACACCACTTCGGCCGGCAAAACCTATTTTTATGTCGATGTAGATGGCAAAAATGATGTCAGTAATGACGACAGAGTGACCCACGAAATCCTAGATTACCTGTTTAACAATGGCTTCAACACTGTTGATACACAGCCTGGTGGGGCTAGAGAAGGTGTTGATGATGAGCGTACACTAGTAAAAAATGGTTACACACTGGTGTTGCCAACGGTTGCTGAACTAGCAATCCTGCAAACGGAAGTGAACTTAACAGAAGGCAGTATAGACAACCAATTATGGCCAGCTGTTGGCAACTATTGGACTTCCACCGCTTCTACGAGCTCTAACTATCACTACGCGCAATATATTAGCAATCAAGGTTATGGTAGTTCTCATTTACAGGACTCCTCAAAAAACTATGTTATGTTTGAGGTGTTATATAACGGCCATGATAGCATTTATAACAAAGTAGTAACGGCCGCGGGAAACAACACTGCTAGTAGTAAATTGTTGGTTTCGGACTATGCAGGCTTAGGTGTAACTGGCGTTGACAGCGTAAATTTGGCAGCGGTTAACGATAGTTTGGATACGAGTGTAATTGAGTCTACGTCAGTAGATACGCATACTAAATTGCAAAATCTAGTTAGTAGCTATCAAACTATTTTAGAGCTAGCCGACGCCAAATCCAGCGACGATACTGCTCCAGTTCACGCTGATTATGCCAACATTGGTGTGAGTGTTACCGATAATCCGCAAGTGCTGAAGCTATTAGGCCAGGTTATTGACATCAAATCTCATGACCAAGTCGATACCATTACAGAACTTCAAGCCTTAGCTGCTGCTGTGGAAAAGGTGGTAAATGCAGCCACGGGTGGTACAGCACCTAGTTTGGCTGAATTGCATTTGTTAGGTCTTGATCAAGCTAACGAAGACAACCTTGAGAGTATACAAAATGCGATAGCCGCAACAGGTGATGGCACCAAAGTGGATAGCCTGGCGGAGTTGCGTAATATTAC
>CALKFY010000056.1 GCA_938084925.1 uncultured Pseudomonadales bacterium | reverse complement strand
AACTTCATCTCGCAGTCATGCATAGCTCTAGCGGCAAGACGGCGTCGAAACAAACTTACTACATCAACACTTCTATTTGGCAAACCAAAACCGAATAGAGGACGCATTGCCTTATCTAAGACAGCTAAATCGTAAGCGATGTAATAACCAACAACAGGACGGTTACCAATGAAATTTAACAGCTCCGTCAGAGCTGCTTCCACAGGCTGCCCACCAGCCAAGTCGATACGTCGCAATAGATGCACCTTAACTGACTCTGCTGGCAAGTTAGCTGGCGCCTGAATGGTAATCGACAACTTATGACTGGTTTTTACACGATTCGCTTTAATTATTACCGCAGCAATGGACAGTATTTCTGCCTGCTTAACATCCATGCTAGTGGTTTCAATATCCAGAGCAACTAGCTCGTCACCAGTATAAGGGGCAAATAGATTACGCCACCGACCTTTACGACGACCATAGGTTATCCGGTCTTGAAAGCGGCGTACTTGGCGGCGGATATACACTAGAGCGCCCCGCCCAACTGGTAACGTAAAGCCAGGTGTTTCTTAAACTCTTTCACCACGTGGAAGGCCTGACGTAGGGTATCTTTTTCCAAACGATCAAGATCATTTAGATCAATCATATTTTGTAAACCCGGCTGCAGTAAATCGTCCTTTTGACGAGCAAGCTCTGCTTTAACCCTTAGCCAATGCAGTACCGAAAAGGCTTCTTGCAGCTCATTACCCATACGCTGTGGCAACACACCGGTCTCAACTAAAGCATCTATGCGGGCGAAAGTGTTGTTATCTGCAATTTGATAATGCAAAGCCATAGTACGAACGCCATGCACGATGGGGAAAATACCACCGCGTTTCAAATCCACGCCATTACTACGCTCACGTATACCACCCAACAGGGTCAAAGGTGTATCAAACACCATGGCTATTTTGGCGAACGCGGAAAGAAAACGTTTGTTTTGCTCGATTTCTTTAAAAAACCAATTACGACTAGTTTTGTACAAGGCGGCATTACCAGCTACCGGCGATGCATCGACCGCAATAGACAGCTTAAGAATACTATCCTCGTCGCCTAGGTTTACCCAGCTTTGCATGCGTTTTGTCCACTCACTGATGGGCTGCACCCAAAATGGGTTACTCACCATGACATTACCAGTGCAAGGGGGGAAGCCAAGATCCTGTAATACATTTGCATACTCGCGCATGACATCAGGCCCCTGGGGCCAGTCTAGGCCATCGCGCATGATAAGCCCGTTGTCTTGATCTGTTTTGGTGATTTGCTCACCTCGACCTTCACTGCCCATGACGACCAAACAAACGTGAGGGATAACATCCTCAGGCACTAGCAAATGAAATAGCTTAGACATTAGGCGCTTGTTGAGAGCCGCCAGTAGGTCCATAAGGAAACGCACCTTCACACCCTGAGTATGTAAGGAGCGAATTAGGGCCTGCATATCTGCAGCGGCATTACGTAACTCATCAACCGTATCGGCACGTTCTATGCGCAGGCCAACAACATGAGAATGACTAGAAAAGAAACTAAGCGCCTCAGCCAATTCGATGACACCACGCAGCTCACCTTGTGACATCACCACCACGCGGTCAATTTCATGCATGGTCATGCGTACCAAAGCATTGAATAGATAGTCACCGGATTCCACCGTCACTAAGCGATAGTTGGCTATGTCTTTTACTAGAGATGTTAAAGGCTGCTTATCGAGCACCAAAGCGTTTAACAGGTCTGAACGTGTCACCATGCCATAGCGCTTACCACGCTGAACTAGCACGCAGTCAACCCGTTGCTCTTTCATCAAGCGCGTGGCCTGCTCAATATCGCAATTCTGGTCAACCACCATGGCATCACGCATACACGAGGTATCTACCGTAGCCAACATAAATTCGGTCATGTTGAGATCGTGATTTTTGTTTTCTAACAGGTCTTGTTGTACGGTGAGGTTGTTAAAATAGTCACCAAAATGACTGTTGCGATGGATAAGTTCTAATAGATTCTTGGCTGGCAGAATGTAACAGATAGTTTCTTCATCAGCGATAAAATCATGCAACGCCTTACCGCGGATCGCAGACCAAGCACCAAAGTAATCTTCTGGTGCATAGTGCACTAGAGCGTGGGTCTGTTGACTTGAACTAGCACCTTGGGTTTCTAGCTCACAGACAAACCCCTTTAGAATAAGATGCAAGCCTTCGGACTCACCACCACCACTAATTATGGTTTCGCCCTTTTGAAAATAGCCAATATCCATATGCTCGACCATATAGTTCAGCTCACTATCCGAAAGCAAACTAAATGGCACAACCTGGGCGTTAATGTTTTGTAACAAGCTCATAATTTATTTATGTGATTACTTAATAGTAAGCTGAACCCTGATTACGCGGCACACGAATGTCTTGCACCATTTGCTGAATAGCAATTGGCGGTGGTGGCGTTAAATGAGACACCAAATAAGCCACCAAGAAGTTCAATATCATACCCATGGCACCAAAGCCTTCTGGTGAAATACCAAACAACCATTGTTCTTGCGAACCACCCATAAACTTGAAGTATATGATGTAGGCCAAAGTAGAACCAAGGCCCACCAACATACCGCTAATAGCGCCGTATTTATTCATACGCTGGTAGAAGATACCCATAATGATGGCTGGAAAAAATGATGCGCAAGCCAAACCAAAGGCCATAGCCACCACAGCAGCAACATAGCCAGGCGGATTCATGCCTAAATAACCAGCCAGTAACACACCGACCATTGCCGCTACTCTAGCAATAGTCAATTCTTGCTTGTCCGTTATATCAGGCCGCATAGTTTTCTTGACCAAGTCATGAGACACGGCTGTGGCAATAACCAAAAGCAAACCAGCTGCCGTTGATAACGCCGCAGCCATCGCCCCTGCCGCAACCAAAGCGATTACCCAGTTAGGCAAGCCAGCGACTTCGGGGTTGGCCAATACCATGATATCTGGATCGACAAATAGTTCATTAGCAAAGGGCTGTACCTCAGGATCAAAACTACCATCACTAGGGTTTAACACCGGGCGCGTACTATTAAACATACTGCGGCTTACCGGATCATCAGGCACTTCCCAAAAATCAGGTCGCTCATCCTGTCCTGTATAGGCACCACCAGCGGCGTACTGTAGACGACCGTCGCCATTGTGATCATACCAAGCGATCAAGCCCGCGGTTTCCCACTTTTGAAACCAGTTAGGCATGTCTTCATAATAGGTACCCTGACCCTCGGGGCCATTAACCGTCTCGATCAAATTAATACGTCCGAAAGCGGCAACCGCCGGGATAGAAGTATAAAGCACAGCAATAAAGGCTAAGGCCCAAGCAGCAGAAATACGCGCGTCACGAACTCTAGGCACCGTAAAGAAGCGCACAATAACGTGAGGTAAGCCTGCTGTGCCAAACATCAAGGCGGCGGTAATAAAGAAGATATCAACACTGCTTTTGCTGCCCTCAGTAAAGCTAGCAAAGCCCAGCTCTTCCACTAGACCATCCAGATGTTCAAGTACGTAGGTACCCGATTCCAAAGTAGCACCCAAACCGGTTTGTGGTAACAGGTGACCGGTCATAGTAAAAGTTAAAAACAAGGCAGGCACATTGAAAGCAAAGATCATGACGCAGTACTGGGCGACCTGTGTATAGGTAATGCCTTTCATACCTCCAAGCACAGCATAGATAAACACCACGGCCATACCAATCATGATACCCGTTTCTATTTCTACCTGTAAGAAACGTGAGAATACAATACCCGTGCCGCGCATCTGTCCAGAAATATAGGTAAATGAGATAAACAAAACGCAGACTACCGCAACCACCCGCGCAACGTTAGAATAATAGCGATCACCTACAAAATCCGGCACTGTAAACTTACCAAACTTTCTTAAATACGGTGCCAACAGCAAGGCTAGAAGCACATAACCACCAGTCCAGCCCATAACATAGCCACTGGCATCATAACCAGATAAAGAGATAACACCTGCCAAAGAAATAAAGGACGCTGCAGACATCCAGTCAGCCGCTGTGGCCATGCCATTAGCTAGGGGCGTAACACCACCACCGGCCACATAAAAATCGTGAGTAGTTGCTGATCGGCTCCAAAAGGCTATGAAAATATAAATAGCAAAAGAGACTACTACAAAAAGGTAAGTAAGGAGTTCTAAACTCATGATTCAATCCCGGATGTCGCTGGGTAGATGTTTATTCGTGTACGTCAAATTCGTTGTCGAGTCGATTCATGCGTAAAGCATAAGCCACGGTTAGCATACAAAATGCCAAGACGCTGCCTTGGTTAGCAAACCAATAGCCAAGTTTAAAACCAAATACCTGATATTGGTTCAAATAGTCGACAAATAGGATTCCGGCACCGTAAGACACCAAAAACCAAATAATGAGATAAATAATAATAATTTGCTGGTTGCGGCGCCAATATCGCTGCGCCAAATCTTGCTGTTGCATAGTTAGCCTTTGTTATTATTGTTAATCGAACAACAATATATCATGATTAAGGACCTTCTGGATAATCCTTAAAGGAATTATTCAGAGCGACCTTAAGGTTTGATACAATGCTTAGACGATAACAAATGTGTATATACTTGATCTGCAAACGGTCTTGTCACATTTTATAATAACAACCTAAAACACAACTGAGAGAAATTCCCAATAAATTGATTTTAAAACAATTTTCGGATTTTTTCCAAACAACATTCCATACTTGAGTAGGTTTTATCTAACGATTTTACCAATACCCAAGCCTAGAATTTGGAGCACGCGTTAATGTTGGATACCTGGATAATATTACTTATCTCTGTGGCTTATGTAGGCCTTTTATTTGCTATCGCTTATTACGGTGATAATCAGAGTGTTGCTAATAGCAAAAAGCGCATTAGTAAGCCGGTAATTTATAGTTTATCTCTGGCTGTTTACTGTACCTCATGGACCTTCTATGGTTCCGTTTCCCGCGCCACCCAAGGTTGGGAGTTCTTGTCCATCTATCTTGGCCCTATTTTATTATTTATACTTGGCTGGGGCTTACTGTACAAAATCGTCCTTATCGCTAAGCAAGAAAACATCACCACCATTGCCGACTTTATCGCCTCACGTTACGGCAAGAGCCGCAGCCTAGCTATACTAATCACTACCATGGCAACCCTGGGTATACTGCCTTATATCGCCCTACAGCTAAAAGCCGTGGCACAAAGTTTCAACATTATGGTTGGCCAAACGGCTACCTTTGCCGGCCAAAATGATACGGCTTTAGTAGTTGCGGTATTTATGGCCATATTTGCCATCCTTTTTGGCACCCGTCATATCGATGCCTCTGAACACCATGAGGGCATGGTATTGGCCGTAGCTTTTGAATCCTTGATTAAACTAATTGCCTTTGTTGCCGTTGGTTTTTACGTTATTTTTGAAATATTTGATGGCCTAGGCGGCTTAAACACCTATCTGTCACAAAGCGGCATGTATGAAAAGATGTCCAATTTCAATCCTTTCAAGGTTAATTTTCTTACGGAAACCTTGCTCGCCATGCTGGCGATACTATGCCTACCCCGACAATTTCAGGTAGGCGTTGTAGAAAACACGGACCCACGTGACATCCACACAGCACGCTGGATGTTCCCTGCTTATTTGCTAATCTTTAGCCTCTTTATGCTTCCCATTGCCGCCGCCGGCAACATGATGTTTAACGGCACCTCTATCGCCTCAGATACCTATGTACTGATGGTACCTTTGATGGATGGCGCAACTAGCCTTGCCACCCTTGCTTATATAGGCGGCTTATCAGCTGCCACGGGCATGGTAATCGTAGCCACCATATCCATTAGCACCATGATCAGCAACGATATCATTATGCCTATGATATTTAAGCTTTCACCCTTGGACCCAACCCGTGATAAGGACATTGGTCGCCTGTTACTGAAAGTACGCCGCGTTACCATCGTTGGCATACTCATGGCCGCCTATGGTTATTTCTCACTTATTGGCAATAACAATAGCTTGGTGTCCCTAGGTTTGATTGCCTTTGTTGCCGTCGCCCAGTTTGCACCGGCACTGATAGGCGCGGTATTTTGGCGCCGAGGCAACCGTTATGGTGCTCTATCAGGCCTAAGTGTGGGCTTTGCAATCTGGTGCTACACCTTGCTAATCCCGTCCCTAACCAGCGTTGGTATCGGTATTGAAAGCCTGCTTGAACACGGCCCATTTGGTATTAGCTGGTTGCGCCCCACAGCCCTATTTGGCATTGACAGTCTAGACCCTATCAGCCACGCAACCATCTTATCCTTAACCTTCAACAGTTTGGCCTACTACTGGTTCTCTCGCTCCACAGAGGCACGTTTACAAGATCGTATCCAAGCCGATCACTTTGTTGATTTGCGTATCAGCGGCTCAGTGGAAGGTACGCCTTCAGATTTTGATAACGCTCGCTTTGCCGACCTACAAACCTTGTGCGAACGCTTTTTGGGCACTAGCCGTACTCGAGATGCCTTCCACACTTTTGCTCGCAATACCGGCCAGTCTCTAAACCCTAGTGCACCTATAAGCCAAGAACTCATTAACTACGCCGAACGTATGCTCGCCGGTGTAATTGGCGCATCTTCGGCCCGTATTATCTTGGCCTCTAGTTTGAAGGGTAAGGAAATGCAGCTAGGGGATGTGGTATCAATTGTTGATGAGGCCTCAGAACTATTCAAATTTAACCGCTCTATGCTGCAATCCACCATTGAAAACGTTGACCAAGGTATCAGCGTGGTAGACAAGGATATGAAGCTGGTCTGCTGGAACCAGCGCTATGTAGAAATGTTCCAGTTCCCCGAAGGATTAATTAGCTTAGGCCGCCCCATCTCTGACGTGATTACCCATAACGCCGTGCAAGGCGACTATGGTGATAATGGCAGCTTAGAAGAAATGGTGGCCAAACGCCTTGAAGTGTTAGAACAAGGCCGTACCCACTCCCACTTACGTTATCGCAAAGACGGCCGCGTACTAGAAGTACGGGGCAACACCATGCCTGGTGGTGGTTATGTAAATACCTATCTAGATATCACCGAATACAAACGCACGGAAAAAGCTCTTAAGGAAACTAACGAAACCCTAGAATCCCGTGTAAATGACCGAACTAAGGAGCTATCTGTTGCCAACAGCCAGCTGACTACAGCTAAGACTGTGGCTGACCAAGCCAACCAAAGTAAAACGCGTTTTCTAGCTGCTGCCAGCCACGATTTATTGCAGCCGCTAAACGCCGCTCGCTTGTTCTCTTCTGCCTTGTCACAAAAGCACCCAGAAGGAGAGCTAGCGGAAACCCTAGGCCACCTGGATGATTCTTTGGGCGCTGCAGAAGAACTAATTTCCACCCTTATAGCTATCTCCAAGTTAGATGCGGGTAACCTACAACCTGACTTAAGCCACTTTGCTATAGATGATATTTTCCAAAAGCTAAGTGCCGAATTGACAGTGATGTGTAAGGAAAAGGGTATTGAATTCCACAATGTACCAAGTCATCACATTGTGCACAGTGATCAAAGCCACCTGCGCCGTATTATTCAAAACTTCCTCACCAACGCCGTACGCTATACGCCAAAGGGTAAAGTACTGCTCGGCTGCCGCCAACGTGGTGATCAGCTGGAAATTCAAGTATGGGACACTGGCGTAGGCATCCCACCTCAAAAAATGCATGAAGTATTTGAGGAATTTAAACGCCTTGATCACCCGGCTACCAACGAAATCAAAGGCCTCGGTTTAGGTCTGGCCATTGCTGACCGTACCGCACGCATGCTTAATCACCAGCTAAAAGTAGACTCATGGCAAGGTGTCGGCAGTGTGTTTAGTATTCTTGTACCACTGGGTGATAAGTCGCTAGTACGCCAAGTAGTGGAAGAAAAAGCCACTACCACACGCAAAGCTAGCAGCCCCCTTGCCGGTTTGAATGTATTATTTATCGATAACGAGGAGCCGATCCTAGTAGGCATGCGCAAGCTGCTTGAAGGCTGGGGTTGCCATGTTGTCACAGCGATTGATGTATCCCAAGCACTTGAGCTGATGGTAGCGCAAAGCTTTGAACCAAACGTGGTATTAGTGGATTACCATCTCAACCAAGGCGCTACAGGCATCGAGGCCTTGGCGCGCTTACGTGAGGTATACAACCGCCCTATTCCGGCCGCGTGTATCACTGCTGATCGTACGGAAGAAGTTATCGACACTATCCGTCA
>CALKFY010000055.1 GCA_938084925.1 uncultured Pseudomonadales bacterium | reverse complement strand
CCACAACCCTTCAAGATAACCTGCTTTACTGTCTTAGCTGCGGCATCAAAGTGTGCTTGTTGTAGGCTGTCTGTGCCCAATGATTGCATCACTTGCGGCTCAAAGTCGGCATAGTGCTGGGTAGAACCCCAAATCATAAATAACAGGTGAGCAGGATCAATCGGGTCCATCTTGCCAGCAGCAATCCACCCCCTGAATATTGTCAAACGCGCTTCTAGCCAGGCGCGGTAATCTGCTTCTAGAAATTCTTGCAAATAAGGTGCGCCACTAAGCATTTCCTTAGCGAACACTCGTGACTCTTGCGGGTGCGTGCGGGAGAAATCAATTTTAGCATCGATATAGCGGCATAGAGCATCAGCTGGATCGTCGGCGACCGTCAGATCGTTTAGTACCGTATCCCATAGGCCGAGGATGTTTTCCAACACCGACGTATAAACGCCTAACTTGTTTTTAAAGTAATAATGCACGTTAGCTTTGGGTACGCCAGCCATGTCAGCAATGCTTTGCATGCTCGCGCCAGAGTAGCCGTGCAGAGAAAATGCGGAAGTGGCAGCATTTAAGATGCGCTGTTCGCTTTCTTTGCGAATACGTCCTGGCTTGTATGGGCCTCGTGGGGCGGTTCTGCTCATAATGTAGGCTGACCTAGGTTGGCTAAGAAGTGGGCTAAGAATTTGCAGCTAATTATATCAGATAGTCGATTGTATTTAAAAAATTGACCATATGGACAGCTTTTGTCAAAATGGCAGCATTGATATCGGCAGTAAGCCACGAAAAGGCCATTTGAATAATGCAGATCATACTTAATAATCAATCTATTCGCATTGATGAACAGCAATTACGTTTACCCTTGCTGTCATGGCTACGCGAAACCCAAAGCCTTAATGCCAGCAAGGAAGGTTGTGGTGCCGGTGATTGTGGTGCCTGCACGGTATTGGTCGGCAGCATCGATAATGGCCAACTGCGTTACCAAGCTATTAATAGCTGCATTGCTCTAGTAGGTAGTGTCGTCAATAGTCATCTATTGACACTAGAAGGCGTTAGTAGCAATACCAATACGCAGGGGGAACTGCACCCAGTGCAACAAGCACTCATTGACTATCATGCTAGTCAGTGTGGTTTTTGTACTCCCGGTATCGTTATGGCGATGTTGGCGTGGTGGCTGAACACCCCGGCTAATCCTATGCAATCAGCACAGGACCTGGCTTTGCATCAACATAATATCGAACAAGCCTTGTCTGGTAACTTGTGCCGTTGCACCGGTTACCATCCTATTTTGCAGGCAGCCGCTAGCCTTGCTCCCCACACCATGGGGGCTGACAACGCCAGTGGCAAAAACCGCGCCCAAATTGTTGAGTTACTGCAGACAAATGCTGCTAGCGATCAGACATTGAGTTACCAACAACCTAGTAATGAAGAAGCCTTGGCACTGGCGATCAATGCCGCACCACAAGCCAAGCTAATCAACGGTGGTACCGATCTTGGCTTAGAGGTCACTCAAAGGCTAGAAACTCAAGCTGCATATATAGATCTGTCTGCCGTGTCAGAGTTAAAGCAAATTGTCCTAACTGATGAGGTGTTAAGCATCGGTGGTGGCGTTACCTTTAGTCAATTAGAGACTTACCTAGGTAATCTAGACGTTGCGAGTCAGCAATTAAATCAAGATATGGCGCAAGCTCTACAAACCCTGTTGCCTTTAATCGGCTCCAGACAGGTGCGCAACAAGGGCACCTTGGCTGGCAATATTGCCAATGCCTCTCCCATTGCCGACTCTCCACCTTTGCTGCTAGCTCTAAACACGCAAGTGGTGCTGACTAGTGGCATGACAAATGCAACTAGGCAGTTGCCCCTAGCTGAGTTTTATACGGGCTACCGCCAGTGCGTATTACAAGCTGGTGAATATATTCGAGAAATTAGCATCCCAATAACTTGTCAGCAAGTGCGCTTGGAAAAGATATCCAAGCGTCATGAGGATGATATCTCTGCGGTCTGTGTCGTGATGGCTTATAGCCTCACAAATGGCGTGATTGGTCATTGTCAGATAGGGCTTGGCGGTATGGCTGCAACGCCGGTACTGGCTAAAAAGCTACAAGCAAATTTACTGGGCAAGGCGCCAGCAGACATCAATCAGCAGCAGGTGCTAGATTGGTTGCAAGAGGATGTAACCCCTATGAGTGACGTGCGTGCCAGCTCAGCCTACCGCTTACAGGTCTGTGCTAACTTGTTGAGCCATTGGTTACAGCAGCCATCTAACAACAAAGGGGAGGCTGCAGCATGAGAAAGTTACCGGTTTTAGATGATTCTCAAGGTACGCATCCCATCGACGCGCCGGTTGGTGTGAGCAAGAAACATGAAAGTGCACAGCTGCATGTGATGGGCAGTGCTCGTTATATCGACGATATACCCGTGCCAAGCAACTGTATGCACGCCTATGTCGGTGGTGCACAGATAGCCAGCGGTAAGATTACTAATCTAGACCTGGTCGCTGTTCAGCAAGCCAGCGGCGTGGTGGATGTGATCACTGCGGCTGACATAGTTGGTCACAAAGATATTGGTCCTGTGTTCCCAGGTGACCCTTTGTTGGCGCAAGAGCAAGTGAATTACATTGGTCAGCCAGTGTTTGCCGTTTTGGCAGGCAGTCGAGATGCGGCGCGCCAAGCGGCCAGCTTAGCCAACATTGCAGTTGCACCGGCAATACCCATATTAGACTTAGCAGGGGCGCAGGCGGCACAGCGTACCGTGCGACCTAGTCATAGTTTAACTAAAGGTGATGTGCAGCAGGCCATGCTTGCCGCGCCACGGCAGTTAAGCCTAGAGCAAAACATCAATGGTCAAGAGCACTTTTATTTAGAAGGCCAAGTGGCCTTGGTATTACCTCAAGAAGATGGTGGAGTGCTGGTTTATAGTTCAAGTCAGCATCCTTCCGAAGTACAAAAGCTAGTGGCCGAAGTGTTGGCCTTGCCCATGCATCAGGTAGTGGTAGATATGCGTCGCATGGGTGGCGGCTTTGGTGGTAAGGAAACTCAAGCAGCACAATGGGCCTGCTTGGCAGCCGTGTTGGCAGTACGTAACCAGGTGCCAGTGAAACTGCGTTTGGGGCGCAGTGATGATATGCGTTTGACGGGCAAGCGTCATGCTTTTGTTAATCAGGCCAAGGTTGGCTTTGATGATGAAGGTCAGATATTGGCGGTGCAAGCTGAACTGAACGGCCTGTGTGGCTGTAGCCCCGATCTATCTGACGCTATTGTCGATCGTGCCATGTTCCATACGGACAATGCTTATTACTTGCCAGCGGCCAAAATTACCGGCCACCGTTGGTTCCAAAACACCGCTTCGCAAACAGCGTTTCGTGGTTTTGGTGGCCCTCAAGGTGTGATCTTAGCTGAACAAATGCTTGATGATGTGGCGCGAGCCGTAGGCCGAGATCCACTTAGTGTACGCTTAGCCAATCTTTATAGTGAGCAGCGCGGCCTTGTGACGCCCTACCATCAAACGGTAGAGGGCGTTGCCATGCGACGTATCATTGGTGAGCTAGTGGCAAGCAGTCAGTATTGGCAGCGTCGAGAGACTATTGCGCAATTTAACCAAGCACAGATACAAAACCATGGGCGCAAGGTGCGTGGCTTGGCTTTAACACCTGTGAAATTTGGTATTTCCTTTACTGCCCAGTTCCTTAATCAGGCCGGAGCCTTGGTGCACGTATACACCGATGGTAGTGTGCAGGTGAACCATGGCGGTACTGAAATGGGGCAGGGGTTGCATACCAAGATAGGCCAAATAGCGGCGGCCGAATTGGGTGTTGATTTAGCCGCTATCAAGGTCACAGCAACACGCACAGACAAGGTGCCGAATACGTCTCCTACAGCGGCATCTAGCGGCACCGATCTTAATGGTCAGGCAACGCGAGCAGCCTGCCAAACCATACGTCAGCGCTTACAAGAATTAGTCGCTCAAACTCATGCCTGTGAAGCGGACCAGGTCAGGATACAGGGTGGCCAAGTACGCTGGCCTAATGGCCAACAAAGTTTTGCTGAGTTGGTACAGGCGGCCTATTTAGAGCGTATATCCTTGTCCTCCACAGGCTATTACCGCACCCCTAAGATCTACTATGATCGCGAGCAAGCCAAGGGACATCCGTTTTATTACTATGCCTGCGGTGCTGCCGTGAGCGAAGTAGAAGTGGACCGTCTAACTGGCATGTATAAGGTACTACGTGCTGACATCTTGCATGATGCTGGTGAAAGCATAAACCCTGCCTTAGATATTGGCCAGATAGAAGGCGCCTTTGTACAAGGCATGGGCTGGGTCACTACCGAAGAGCTAGTGTGGGGTGATGATGGTCGTCTACAATCGGATTCTGGGGCTACCTATAAGATCCCAGCAGTAGGTGATACACCGGCTGAATTTAACGTGGCCTTGTTGGCGGATAGCCAAAATCACGAAGCCACAGTGTTTCATTCTAAAGCTGTTGGCGAGCCCCCGTTTATGTATGGCATAAGTGTGTGGAGTGCCCTGCGGGATGCTATTTATCAGGCCGGTGGCAATATGCATAATCCACAGTTAGATGCACCTGCCACGCCAGAACGTGTGCTTTGGGCCTTGCAGGAAGCTCAAAAGCCTCAAGGAGGTAACCCATGAAAGCCTGGTTGCAAGCCCAGTTACAGTGTGAGAAGCAGGGTTTAGGCTACGTCTTGATCACCGTCAGTCAGGTGCAAGGCAGCGCTCCTCGTAGCGTGGGTGCCAAGATACTAGTCACCCATAACGCCCAGTTCGATTCGATTGGTGGTGGTCACGTGGAATACAAAGCCATCGCTCATGCACGTCAATTATTAAAAAACGGTGTGCAGGCATCGGGCAATGGATTAAGTTTTGAAGACTATGCTCTAGGCGCTAGTCTCGGCCAATGTTGCGGTGGCAAGGTGCAGCTCATGTATGAGCTAGTGACACCAACATTTATGCCTGTGGTGGTATTTGGTGCTGGCCATGTCGGCCGTGCGCTGGTGCCAATGTTGGCCCATCTACCCGTTGCGGTAACATGGGTAGATGGGCGCTATGACATGTTACCTAAGCAGATTCCTGACGGGGTTAACTGTGTACATGAAGAGCACCCTGTTGATGCTATTGCCGATTGTCCGGCCAACGCGTGTTATTTGATTATGACCCATCACCATGGTTTGGATTTGCAGCTAGCCGAGGCGGCATTAAAACGCGGTGACAGCCGCTATGTGGGTGTGATTGGCTCGCGAACTAAGGCAGCCAAGTTTCGGCATCGCTTGTTAGATAAGGGGTTGGCTGAGGCCATGTCGGTATTTGCTTGCCCTATGGGTGATAAGAATATTACTGGTAAACTACCCATGGAAGTGGCCGTGTCTGTAGCGGCACAAGTGATGAAGCTTTATCAGCAAGAGCCTATGGCTAAGCCAGTTGCTGGCCTTGTGCCTGAAGGCGTTACCGCTAGTACCGCTAGCATTAGCACCGAACTCGTTTAATTATATCGCCAAAGGGCGCACTTATTATGACTACCAATAGCAGCCGCATGCTGCGCGGGCCTTTGTTGCATTGTTTGGCCGAACCGGATTCAACTGACAAACAAGCTACGCAATACCTAGCAGATGCTTTGTTACACATAGAAAACGGACACATAGCAGCCTGTGGTGACTATCAAACCCTAGCAGCAACATACAGTGCCGAGCAGCTAGCGCAAGTTGAACAGCATCAAGACAAACTGATGGTACCAGGCTTCGTTGATTGTCATGTGCATTACCCGCAAACGGAGATGATTGGTGCTTATGGCACTCAGTTGCTGGAATGGCTAAATACCTATACTTTTCCCGTGGAATCGCAGTTTGGTGATTTAAAGAAATCCCGTGGAGTAGCCGAAGTCTTTCTGCAAGAATTGATGCGCAATGGCACCACCACGGCCATGGTGTTTTGTACGGTACATCCAGAGTCGGTGGAAGGCTTTTTTGAGGTAGCTCAAGCCCGTAACTTGCGCATGATTGCAGGCAAGGTGTTAATGGATCGTCATGCTCCCGAAGCTGTATTGGACACGCCCCAGACTGGCTATGAGCAAAGCAAACAGCTTATTGAAAAGTGGCATGGAGTAGAGCGTTTGCAGTACGCCGTAACGCCACGCTTTGCCCCTACGTCTACTAACGAACAATTACAGCTAGCAGGGCAGTTGTTACAGGAATACCCCAGTGTCTACCTGCATACTCACTTGTCAGAAAACGAAGACGAAATTGCCTGGGTGAAAGCGCTCTTTCCAGAGGCTGATAGCTATCTGGATGTGTATGACCAAGCCGGACTATTAAGTCCTCGTAGTGTGTTTGCCCATGGTATTCACCTGTGTGACAGCCAGTGCCAGCGTTTGGCTGATTCTGGTTCGGCTATTGCTCATTGCCCAACCTCTAATTTGTTTATTGGTTCGGGTTTATTTCCTCTGCGTCAGTTGCAGAAGTTTGGTATCAATATTGGTATGGGTACAGACGTTGGCGGTGGCAGCAGTTTCTCTATGCTGCAGACCCTGTCAGAGGCCTACAAAATTCAGCAATTACAGCAGGTGAATTTGAGCCCCGAACAGTCTTTCTATATGGCCACCTTAGGAGGTGCCAAGGCGCTGGATTTAGACGATAAGATCGGTAACTTTGCGGTGGGCAAAGAGGCCGATTTCTTACTCTTAGACCCGCAGGCAACGCCTTTGCTGAAGTTCCGTAGTGAGCATTGCCAAAACTGGCGCGAAACCTTATTTGTGCTACAAACCCTAGGTGATGACCGGGTTGTCGCCGAGACGAATATTTTAGGTGTTCCTGTGGTTCTCTAGGGGTTGTGTTGCTGGGTTTGGAATGCAACAATCAAAGTTACTTTTTGCTAGATATTGCTAGCCTTAAACAGCACCTCACGGAACCCAAAAATGGACATTGCCAATGACACCAGTATCACCCAGCTATTGATTGGCTTGGCGGGCGGTGTGGCCTTGCTTATTTGGGGTTTAAAACGGGTACAAAAGGGCATGAATCGGGCTTATGGTAGTAAGCTTGCCTATTTGGTACGCGACAAGTTTGCCGGTGTCTGGTCTGCCTTGGGTTTGGGCGTCACCCTGACGCTTATTTTACAAAGCAGTACCGCGTCTGCCTTGCTTGCTGCCTCTTTAGGTGTACAAGGTGAGGCGGGTTTAGCCTTTTTATTAGGTGCCGACGTAGGTACCACCCTTGTTGCTCTGGTCTTGTCCTTTGATCTAAGTGCTCTAAGTCCCTTTATGATTGCTGTGGGCGTAGGCCTAGAATTCAAAGGCAGTAGCAAACGCCTACAAGGAATAGGGCAGGCAGCGATGGGCCTAGGCTTAATGCTATTGGCATTGGGTACCTTGCGTCAGCTTGCCGAACCGCTGCAGGCATCACAGTTGTTTGTTGATGTGATGCGTAGCTTGCTAGCGGAACCTTGGCTGGCCTTGGCATTTGCTGCTGTTATCACCTTTATGCTGCACTCCAGCCTAGTAATGGTGCTGTTGCTAGCCGGTATTGTTGCTGCCCAAGTAATCGATACCCGGTCAGGT
>CALKFY010000054.1 GCA_938084925.1 uncultured Pseudomonadales bacterium | reverse complement strand
TGTGACATAACCAGCTGACGTGCAGCATCTAAATCATTTTCGTGGTAAAGACGATTAGCGATTGCGCGCTCTTCTTCTACGCTTAGCACTGGAATAGCGCTAACGGTTTGAAGGTAGGCCTCGTGACTCTGGCCTGGTGCTAAGGCATCAATAGCAAGTAATTGCGTACCCATAATATATCTCCTTTGTTCTGGAGGCCCTTTTAGCAAGCTGTTAAGACAGTCTCTGCTGGTGCTTCTCCAACCTCACAATATGTCTTATATAATACCATATTTTGAGGGTTTTTGCTGCTCTATCCCGTGTAAAATCTATAAATTCAGGAAAAGCTAATATGAATAAAATAACACTAGCTGCGAGCAATGAGGCAGTAATAATAGTCAGGCTTTATAACAAGTGCAAGGGTAAATAGTGCCAAGCTTAGTAAAGCTCTGTAAAGAAGACCCAAAACACCCCAATTAGTTCCTGTTTAAGCGGAATTAGGATGAATAAAGCAGAATTAAGGCTGAATTAGGCGCAATTGGTTCTGTACGGTCAATAATGCTGCCAGCATAGATAGACAGCAGCTGCCGATTAGAGTTGCCAGCCAATGCCAAATACCTAAGTTATGTAATTGCCACGGGCTATTAAAGCTGGTCGCTAGATTGGCAAAAGCAGGCTGTAGTAATAGCAAAGCAAGAGACATGATAATGATGGCTAAGAAGCCCGCCATCAATCCTGCCCAGAATGCAGAATATAAAAAGGGACGTCTTAGGTACGCATCTGTGCCACCCACCAGTTTAATCACCAAGATCTCTTCGCGACGGCTTTCCATTTGCATGCGCATGGTATTGCCCATCACTAGCAATACACCTGAAGACAATAGTGCCGCCAGCACCCAGGTGGCACGTTGGCTAGTTTCCACCATGGCTTGCAAACGCTGCAACCAAAGCTGGTCTATTAATACTTGTTCAATGGCTTCTTGGTTGCGCAACTGATCGGCCAGCTGGCTGACGGTGTTGGCATCTTTATCTTGTGGTTCGATAATGATAGTCGCCGGAATAGGGTTGTCCGTGAGGCTATCAAGAATATCGCCTAAACCGCTGGCAAGGCTAAACTCTTGCAAGGCGTCAGTGGCTTGAATGAGCGTTGCTTGCTTGATGTCAGGCCGCTGCTGTAGTTGCTGAGTAATGGCTGTAGCTTGTTCTGGGCTAGTTTGTTGGCTCAAGAACACGCTAATTTCATTGTTAGTGTGCAACTGTGTGGCTAAACCTTGAGCTTGGTTGAGCATAACAATTAAGGTACCCGGTAAAGCAAGAGCAACAGCTAGAGTCAACCAAGTAAGGAGGTTGGTGATGGGGTTGCGCCATAAGCGCATCCAGCTACTAAGGGCTACTTCACCGTGCTCGCGTAACAGGCGCTTGCCGAGAGCTTCGGGGCGGCTGCGTTGTGCCTGAGAACTCATTAATCACTCCCCACAAAAGCGCCGCTTAGGTGGCCTTGATGTAAATGAACTTTAGGGTGAGGTAAACGGTCAATCAGGCTTAGATCGTGGCTGGCAATTAATACGGTGACGCCTACTTGATTGAATTGTTCAAATAATTGCATGATTTCAGCCGATAACTTGGGGTCCAAGTTGCCTGTTGGCTCGTCAGCAAGGATTAACCGTGGTTTGTTAACAATGGCGCGGGCAATACCAATGCGTTGCTGTTCACCTGTAGATAGCACACGAGGCAACTGTTTTTCCCGGCTTAGTAAGCCAACCTTGTCCAAGGCTGCGCGCACACGACGGCCAGCGTCGGCATTGTTGTAACCACTGACCTTTAGAGGCAAAGCGATATTATCAAATACTGAATAATCTTCGAGCAGCTGGTGGTTTTGAAAAACCAAACCAATTTTGCGGCGGTGCAAAGCAATTTGGTTGCCGCTAAGCTTGCTCAAATCCTGCTGGTCGACAATGACACGGCCAGAAGACGGCTGTTCCATGAGCATGATGAGCTTGAGCAAGGTGCTTTTACCGGCACCAGAATGCCCGGTCAAAAACGCCATGGCACCACGCGGCAAATGTAAATTTGCGTGGTCGAGGGCGGTTTTGTCGTCGTAGCGCTTACTGGCTTGCTCTAACTGAATCATGAACTAAGTGACCCTATGCCTGTTGCTCAAACAAAGCATCGATAAACTCATTGGCATCAAAAGGGCGCAAGTCATCGGCTTGTTCGCCGACACCAATAAAGCGAATTGGCAAGGCAGACTGTTGGGCTAGAGCAAAGATCACACCACCTTTGGCCGTGCCATCAAGCTTGGTTAGGGTGACGCCAGAAACGCCAACGGCTTCGCCAAATAAGGTGGCTTGGCTCAAGGCATTTTGGCCGGTGCCAGCATCCAATACCAGCATCACTTCATGAGGTGCGCTGCCATCAAGTTTTTGCATTACGCGTACCACTTTACTCAGTTCGTCCATCAAGTGGCCTTTGTTTTGTAAACGGCCTGCTGTATCGGCGATTACTACGTCTACACCTTTGGCTTGGGCAGATTGTACGGCGTCAAAAATTACCGAAGCACTGTCGGCACCGGTATGTTGGGCCACTACGGGTACGTTATTGCGTTCGCCCCAAGTTTGTAGCTGTTCTACGGCGGCGGCACGGAAGGTATCACCGGCGGCAAGTAGCACGGTCTTGCCTTGCGCCTGAAAACGCTTGGTAAGCTTGCCAATAGTGGTGGTTTTACCGGCTCCGTTAACGCCTACCATCAAGATAACAAAAGGTGTGTCCTGTTCGGGGATTTCCAGAGGTGCTGTGCAAGGTTGAATCAAGTTAGCCAAGCACTCGCGCAAAGCGGCGTAGAGTGCTTGCGGATCTTTTAGATCTTTGCGAGTCACCGTGTCGGTTAATTCTTTCATGATGACAGACGTGGCTTCTACGCCAACGTCAGCCATAAGTAGTTGGGTTTCTAGCTCTTCAAACAGGTCTTCATCAATGGTTTTGGCGCCCATAAATAGGCTGGCCAAACCATCACCTAGCTGGGAGCGGGTACGTGATAGACCTTGACGAATGCGGGCAAAGAAACCGCCGCCACTGGGCTTTTCTTGTGGCTGTTGTTGAGGTGCTGCGGGTTGTTCTTCTACAACAGGCTCAACGGCAACTTCAATGGCCGCCTCAGCAGTTGTCTCGTCTGGGGTGTTGGTGTCGGCAGTAGGGGCCTCAGCTTCAGGTGTTGTCGCAGTGGTATCGACAGCTTCCTTGGTCGCTTCAGTAACGCCCTTTTTCTTACCAAATAAATTAAATAGAGCCATGTCGCAGGCAACCTCCTAAATATTGCTGAGGCGCATTCTACCATGATGACCAGAGGGGTTATACCCTGAGCAATCATACTTGGTTTACGTGACGTTAGGGAGCGGAAATGCAGAAAGTTATTTTTGTACTAGGCTTATTTGTAATGCTAAATGGCTATCGGTGTATCTTTATTTGTCATTGGGTTTTAAAAACAATTAACCAAGGTACATGTTCTATGATAGCGCTGAAAGCGTTTTTTCAAGAGGTTCTGATATCAACCGCAGTTTTTGTCATCATAGCTCTTGCGGCAGTTGGGTTAGGTTTTTTAATAGACTACTTGATTAGCATTGGGGCGGATTTATGGACTATATATGTGTTAGAAACCGTGCATAAAGTTATGTTGATTGGAGATGCTATTATGTATTTGCGTTTTCTCTTTGTAAGCTTCCGCAAATTGTGGAAAAAATTAGGAGATTGATATGAAAACTATGAAAATGGCTTTTATCAAAACTACGTTGTCAGAATATTTTTATCCACTAACTAAATTTATTGAATATTTAATTGTATTTTTTTCACCTATGAGTAAGAAAAATCAGGCGGTTGAGACAAATCTTAAATTGAAAGCTTTAGAAGAGCAAGTTCGTCTGTTAGGTGTGGAAATGGATAGGCGATTTGCTTCGCTCTCTCGATCTCAAAGGCCCCGTATAAGACGATCGCAGCTTATGCCTGAGGGACATAAGTTAGAGAAGTCAGCTAATATCGAACCGCAAGCAACCCCATTCCTTACTAAAGCTATGACTGGGGAAAAACTGTCGGTAACAGCAAGTGATATGGGTATGGCGAGTATTGAAATGATTTTCAGGGCAATACAAGCGGCTAATCAAAGACCTTATATATTTGCCGTAAATAAGGGGGGAGCTCTTTTGTCGACCTATTTTGCCCATAAATTACAGTTGCATGAAAAGTATTTAATAAAGTGCGATTATCGCACTGATATTGAAAGACCTTATTGTCACGACATAAGGGATTCTATAGACGGCCCTATTGTTATAATCGATGACATAGCAAGATCTGGTAAAACGATATCGGAAGTTTATAAGTACCTTAGGGGGTTATATCCGAAGAATACATTTTATATGTTTACGTTAGTGAAATATAATGAGGCTAAATTTGAAGGCGGTCTAAATGTGTTCTCACCATGGGTAAGTGAAACTGCGAAAGTTACCTTTCCATGGTCTCACAAGAATCGTACATCTGATGAATTTGATTCTAATTATTACTTTGACGAAGAGGGTATTGATCATGTTTTGGAGTTATTGAAAAACAATAACTCTGGGTATTTTATCGGAGATGAAAAATTGAGTAAGCTGGCTACCTCTGTCCATTAAATGGGAGCTGGGCGCTGGGCTATACGGATTAATCTCGATAGCCCACCCAGAAGTAAACTTTTTAAGATGTTTCTATCCGCAAACAGCGGCTATTGCGTTCTTGGTGGCGGCCACTACCTGATCGGCTTCGGCTTCTGTTAAACAGAAAGGCGGGGCGAAGCCAATGATGTCACCTTGTGGCATAGCACGGGCAATAACGCCTTGGCTGGCCATGTGATTGGCTATTTGGTAACCGACTTTTTGGTCAGCAGCATAGAACTGGCGATCATCACGATCCGCCACTAGCTCCACGGCGCCCATCAAGCCTTCGTTACGAATTTCACCAACGTTAGCATGGTCACCAAATTCAGCGCGCATCTGATCAAACAGGTAACTACCAATCTTGCGGGCATTGTTGATCAAATATAGCTCGTCCAGTAGCTTCAAGTTGGCAACACCGGCAGCGGCACCAATCGGATGTGCAGAATATGTCCAACCGTGGCCAATAGGGCCATATTCATCCGTACCTTGTTCCAGCACTTTCCATACACGATCAGAGACAATGGAACCAGAAAGAGGTGCGTAGGCGGAAGTTAAGCCTTTGGCTATGGTGATGAAATCGGCTTCGATGCCATAGTGGCTACTACCAAACATACTACCTAGACGGCCAAAGCCGGTAACCACCTCATCGGCAATCATCAAAATGTCGTGCTTCTGCAGAACCTTTTGAATAGCTTCCCAGTAACCCTTTGGTGGTGGCACCAGACCACCGGTACCCATAACCGGCTCGGCAATAAAGGCAGCAATAGTATCTGCGCCTTCACGTTGAATTTGCGCTTCTAGCTGCTCGGCACAATGGGCGCTGAACTGCTCTTCGCTCATGCTCAGATCTTGACGGTGGTAATAGTAGGCCGCTTCTGTATGTATGATACGGTCCAATGGCAGGTCAAATTTCTTGTGGAATAGTTCCAACCCCGTTAAGGAACCAGTCATCAAACCAGAACCGTGATAACCACGCTGGCGAGAGATGATTTTTTTCTTTTCAGGACGGCCCAAGATATTGTTGTAGTACCACACCAGTTTGATGTTGGTTTCATTAGCGTCAGAGCCTGACAGGCCAAAGTACACCTTGGACATGTTGCTTGGTGCACGTTCTAACACCATCTTGGCCAAAGTAATGTTGGCTTCTGTTCCGTGGCCTACATAGGAGTGGTAATAGGCTAGCTCGTGGGCTTGCGCTGAAATAGCATCGGCGATTTCTGTGCGGCCATAACCGACGTTAACGCAGTACAAGCCAGCAAAGGCATCTAGTAGTCGGTTGCCATCCATATCCTGGATATGAGCACCGCTAGCGGTCTTGATAATACGGCCAGTGGCATCGCCACGGGCATGTTGCGCCAAGTGGGTAGAAGGGTGGAAAAAGTTCTCGCGATCCCATTCTTGTAAAGTTTGCTTGTCCATAGTGTGTTTTTCGGTTATTTTCTAGAGATGTATACAATTACATAGGATTAATGCTTGGTCAATGGCTTTAAGCGGGTGTTTAACACCTATATGTATACAAAAGAATAAATATAACTCATTGATTAACTTTGTGGAGATGCCCTAATGCCTTTGGAATTTGCACCCTTTGCTCTTGCTGAATATCAGGCGAGACATAAAAAAACTCGGCAATCTATGGAGCAGGCTGGCGTAGATGTACTGCTAGTTACTGATCCTAGCAACATGGCTTGGCTAACTGGCTACGATGGCTGGAGCTTTTATGTTCACCAAGGCGTGATCCTAACTGGCGAAGGTGATCCCTATTGGTGGGGGCGTCGTCAGGATGCCAACGGTGCCAAACGCACCGTGTATATGGAACACGAAAATATCTACGGTTATGCCGAAAGCTATGTGCAGGCCACGGATTGTCATCCTATGGAAGACATGGCGCAGCGCCTCAAGGCTTTGGGTATGGAAAATGCCCGTATCGGCTTGGAGATGGATAACTATTACTTCTCCGCTCAGGCTTACATGACCTTAGTGAAAGAACTGCCTAATGCCCAGTTTGTGAATACCAATAGCTTGGTGAACTGGCAGCGAGCAGTGAAGTCGTCTGCAGAAATCGAATTTATTCGTAAAGCCGCGAAGATTACTGACAAAATTATTACTACCGCTATCGAACGAGCTGAGCCGGGTCTACGTAAAAACTTGCTGGTGGCAGATATCGTCAAAGCTGGTGTGGAAGGCGTAGAAGGTGCCTACGGGGACTATCCCGCTATCGTGCCTTTGTTGCCATCCGGTGAAGATGCCTCGGCCTCCCACTTAACTTGGGATGATCAGCCCATGAAAACCGGAGAAGCTACTTTTTTCGAATTATCAGGCTGCTATCGTCGCTACCATGCGCCTCTTTCGAGAAGTATCTATTTAGGCAAGCCGCCTGGCTTTATGTTGGATGCGGCCGCAGCCGTAACAGAAGGCTTAGAAAATGGTCTAGCCATGGCCAAGCCCGGCAATACTACAGCCGACATAGCCAACGCCATGAATGCCGTGATGGTGAAGCACGGCATTGACCGTGGCGGCGCACGTTGCGGTTACCCGATTGGTTTGTCTTACCCACCGGATTGGGGCGAACGTACCTATAGTTTACGTAGCACCGATACCACGGTGCTAGAGCCTGGTATGACCTTCCACTTTATGCCAGGTTTGTGGATGGATACTTGGGGTTTAGAAACCACAGAAACCGTACTCATTACAGAAACGGGCTGCGAACCCTTGTGTTCCATCGAACGTAAGCTGTTTGTTAAAGACTAGGAACAAGTATTCATGACTCAACTAAACGAAACCATAAGGATATTGGCGGACCTGATTGCCATGCCTTCCGTGTCTTGTGATAGTAATCGCCCAGTGATTGATTACTTGGCGGATATCTTGCGTAGTTTTGGTGCCGACGTGCAGGTGCAGATTTCACCCTGCGGTGATAAGGCTAACGTATTTGCCACCATGGGGCCGCTGATCGATGGCGGTTTGGTGTTATCGGGGCATTCAGATGTAGTGCCTGTGGCTGAGCAAGTTTGGCATCACCAGCCCTTTCAAATGGCAGAAGCCAAAGGCTTGCTCTATGGTCGCGGCACCTGTGACATGAAGGGTTTTATTGCTTGCACCATGGCCATGCTACCCAAGTTGCAAGCAATGGTGGCTGCAGATGCTTTACCAAGGCCTATTCATTTTGCTTTCACCTACGATGAAGAGGTTGGCTGTATTGGAGGTCAGCAATTGGCCAAATGGTTGGCTGAAGTCGGCTTGAAGCCACGTTTGTGTATCATCGGTGAGCCAACCCTTATGAAGGTGATTGAAGGCCATAAGGGCGTGTGTGAATACACTACCAGCTTCAAAGGCCTAGCCGGCCATGG
>CALKFY010000053.1 GCA_938084925.1 uncultured Pseudomonadales bacterium | reverse complement strand
GCTACTAGCTTATCGGTGACTTCTGGAGCGCTCATTTCTGGCTGTAGGTCATAGGTGGCAACGTTTGGAGAGGCGATAAGCTCACGGGTTTCGCCTGAGTACAAAGCTTCTTGACCGCCACTGAAGAAGAAGGTTACGTGAGCGTACTTTTCTGTCTCTGCAATGCGCAGTTGTTGCATGCCTTGCTTGGCAACCACTTCGCCTAGGTCGTTAGCAATCGCTTGAGGAGGGAAGGCGCATACGCATTCCTTGCCTAAGTCAGCGCTGTATTCCGTTAGCATTACATAGTCAGTTAGTTGCAGAGGTTCGCCTAGGTCAAAGCCATCAAAACCTGTTTCTACAAAAGCGCGGGTCATTTGGCGTGAGCGGTCCGGACGGAAGTTCATGCAGATAATGGCATCGCCGTTTTGCATGGTTGAGCCAGCGCCGTTGGCGTCAAGAATAACGCTAGGTGCTACAAATTCGTCGTTTTCATCGCGGGCATAAGCTGCGGCAAGGGCGGCTTGGGCATTGTCATAGGTGTATTCGGCTTGGCCGTTGCGCATGGCCTTGTAGGCAGGCTCAACGCGTTCCCAGCGCTGGTCACGGTCCATGGCGTAATAGCGGCCGCTAAGGCTGCCAATACGGCCGCCGACTTCGGCAAGGGCGGCTTCTATCTTGACCAAGAACGGCTCGGCGGAACGTGGTGGCGTGTCACGGCCGTCTAACCAAGCGTGCAAGACAATATTTTTTGCGCCACGTTGCTTGGCCATTTGACAGGCGGCAATAATGTGGTCTTGGTGGCTGTGTACGCCGCCGTCAGATAGCAAACCACAGATATGTACGCTACCGTCGTTGGCGATAGCTTTGTCCATGGCGCTAGCTAGGGCGCGGTTGTCAAAAAAGTCACCATCAACAATGGCTTTGCCAATGCGCGTGAAGTTTTGATACACAATACGGCCTGCGCCGATGTTCATATGACCTACTTCGGAGTTGCCCATTTGGCCGTCTGGTAAGCCAACATCTGGTCCTGCGGTACCTACTAGGGTATGCGAATACTGGTCTAGCATGCGGTCCCAAGTGGGGGTGTTGGCGGCTTTAATGGCGTTGGAGGCAGAGGTTTCACTTTGGCCCCAGCCATCAAGAATGATGAGGGCTTTGGTTGCTTTTTTGGTCATGGGTCTCAGGTAGTGTCTTGGGTAGAGTAGATGAGTGCTGCAATCAGCTTTAAATTAGGCTTGATATTTTAGCATTGCGCCCCCAATTAAGCCATGTTGAGTGAGTTGAATTGGGCTTTTGCCTTACTTCTTAGTTCACTGTTAGTTACAGGGCTTTGTCATAGTGGTGAAATTTAATATATAACTGATTTGGCGCGGTTTTAAAGGCGTTAGATTGTGTATAATGCCCGCTGGTTTTTTTATTTAGCTTAGCTGCGGTGGCAGCTGGGCAAGCAAAGTAATTGGGTAAGGTAATTATGGATCGTGTAATCGAGTTCTCTCTAAATCATTGGGATATGGTATTGGCATTGTTGGCAACAGTTGCCATGCTGATCTTTACCGAACGCCGTAAGGCAGCTCCTTCGGTGACCCCGCAGCAAGCTACTGTTATGGGTAACGACGATGATACATTGATGCTAGACATCCGTAGTGCGGCAGACTTTAAGACTGGCCGTGTACTCAATTCCAAAAACATTCCTTTTGCTGAGTTAAGCAAGCGTATGGATGACTTGCAAAAGCACCGTGATAAGCCGGTTGTGCTGATCTGCAAAACTGGCCAAACAGCCGGTAGCGCTGCCAACATGTTACGCAAAGACGGCTATACTAAGGTATACCGTATGACGGGTGGCATGGTGGAATGGACTAATCAGGGTCTACCTCTAGCGCGCAAATGAAAGCGTAGCGAGCTAGATCGGTCTACTGATACAGAGGAAAACAAAATGACGGCTCAAGTAACTATTTACAGTTCTGACTTGTGTGGTTTTTGCTTCCGTGCCAAACGTCTGTTGGAAAGCAAACAGGTGGCATACGAGGAAATCAACGTTGACGGTAATATGGAAAAACGTCGTGAGATGATGACCATTACCGGCGCTCGTACGGTACCTCAAATTATTATTAATGGGCAGTCGGTTGGCGGCTGTGATGAATTATATGCCTTAGAACGAGGCAATCAATTGGATGCCTTGTTGGCATAACTGGAGTTTTTAATGAGCGAACAAGAAAACGGCGCAGCAGCACAAGAAGCACAAGCGTCTGAACAACCACAAATTTTGATCCAGCGTGTTTACTTGAAGGACATGTCTTTTGAGTCGCCTAACTCGCCACAGTCTTTTTCTGCTGACTGGAAGCCAGAAATTGGTGTTGAGCTAAACAGTCAAGCGCGTCAAATCGGCGACACGGCTTTTGAAGTGGTACTAAACTTGACCATCACTGCTAAGTCTGAAGAAAACGTAATGTACTTGGCGGAAGTACAGCAAGCTGGTTTGTTCCACATTGCCAACGTACCACAAGAAGCCATGGGCCAAGTATTGGGCGCGTTCTGCCCGAATATCCTATTCCCATACGCACGTGAAGCGGTAGATAGCTTGGTATCTCGTGGTAGCTTCCCAACATTGATGTTGGCGCCAGTTAACTTTGATGCTTTGTATGCTCAGAACATGGCTCAGCAACAAGCTGCAGCAGCAGAAGCTGGTGCAGGCGAAGCTGAAACCGAAGCAACTACCCACTAAATAAGTTTAGGGACAGGCACTTTTTGCCCGCTACGCTGGCAAATAAGAGCCAGTCCCTTTTTATCTATTCCGCGCCGGCAAAATCCAACTGCCGCCATGCTTCATACACCACAATCGCTGCACAATTCGACAAGTTCAAACTACGGCTAGTGCCCTTCATAGGCAGGCGTAAACGTTCGTCACATTGGTTGCGAACATCTTCTGGTAGGCCGCGGCTTTCAGGACCAAATATCACTGCATCACCGGCTTGAAAGGCAATTTTGCTATAGCAATCGCTGCCCTTTGTGGTGAGTGCCAATAGGCGTTGTGGTTGGGTCTGCTCAACAAACTCGGCAAAATTCTCATGCACTTGCATGTTGGCCCATTCGTGGTAATCCAAGCCGGCACGGCGCATGGCCTTGTCTTCTAGGTTAAAACCCAAAGGCTTTATAAGGTGTAGCTGAAAACCCGTGTTGGCACACAGGCGGATTATGTTGCCGGTATTAGGTGGGATTTCTGGTTCGAATAGCACAACGTGTAGCATGGTTTGTTCCGGATAACTGTACATATGGGGTCTGACCCCGAGCGAACGGACTATAGCATTATTCCCAGCTGCTGGCTTCTTCTACACGTTTAAAAGCAATGCTATAGGGCGCGCTGGTAAGCTGTTGAATGCTCTTTGGTCTGCCCAGCTCATCAAACTCAATTAAGCCAATGCCTTCGGCATTGAGTAGGCGCTGGCCAGAACGTCGGTGGTCCGGCTTGCGCGGTGTGATGCGCATATTGCGCCTGCGGGTAAAGCCGTTTAGAGGTGAGCGTGGAGAAAACAGCCAGCGGTTGAGCAAATCAAAGGTTTTCAGTAATTTGTCCGGGAAGGTGTTGCGGATACCGCTGCTACATACCTGCCAAACGTGTGGACCTTCAGCGTGGCCCCTTAGGGCAACATCGTAAACAAAGGAGTAGTGCACATCACCTGAGAGTACAGTAAAGTTTTGTGGTGTTTCGGCGTGGCGAAAGATATCTAGTATGCCCTTGGCAGTGCCTGGGTGTGACATCCAGTTTTCGGCATCTACCGTTAAAGGTTTGCCAAAGAAGGTGAAGATGCGTTGGATTACTTCAATCAGTTTAACGCCAAAAATCGGAGCCGCCGAAGCGAGCATGACGGAGTCTTTGCCCTGCAGTCGTTCTTGTAACTCTACTAGGGCTTCCCAGTCTAACAAGCCAGAAGGTTGGTTGGCATCGCTTTCTGAGCGCCAGCGGCGTGTGCGTGTGTCTAGCACGACCAATGCTGGCTGATAATCCCAATCATAGTCCCAGCCTTGGAAGCGAATGAGTTCATCGATGCAGAGGTCATGTTGTACGCTGCCTGGTTGCTGCAAGCTTTGGTTTATATTGTTAAGCATGGTCGGTGTAAACTTGTCAGGCGCGTTGCCCCAGCCTTGGGCGATGCAATAGGCCATCAGGCCGTTGCCTATCATGCGACGGGACAAACCGTTGTTGTATACGGCCTGTTCCCAAGCCAAATTCAAATTCCAGTCGTCAGAAATGTCATGGTCATCAAAAATCATGGCGCAGGGTAGGTGGGCCATAGTTCTGGCAGCCGCCGGTAGCAAGGTCACGAATTCGTCGATGGCTAGTTTTTCTTTGTGGTAACGCTTTAGGTCGTCTGGGTTAAGGCCTTCAGGCGTTGTTAGGTGTATGAGCTGCCATGGCGTGGGTGACCAAACTAACAAATACATCAGTATGTATTCGCCTAGGCTTATCAAATGATTGTGAGCGTTAACGCTAGTGAAGACGGGCTTTTCGGCACCACTAAACAGGGCTTCTATAACGCCTTGTTTGGTGTTCTTGGGTAGCAGAGTGTGGCGCTGGTAAAAGTTTTTTGGATGCTGGTAAAGGTCGCTGCTAGTGTCCACCCCATGGTTATCTAAACCTGGCAGTTGTTCTTGGTAAATCCCAAGTATATTGCTTAGTTGATGGATGGCTTGCAGCATTGGGCCGGCTACATCATCGGCGTAAATTTGATCACCGGACATAAGTAGCAAGGATGGCCACTCGGTGTTGCTGGTGGGGCTGCTGGACTGCAAATCGGCGAGTAGCTGGTCGGCTTGTGCTAGGCCATCGGTGCCCGAGTGATGTGGTTTGCGGCAAGAGCCGTGCAAAATGCTGTCGACTTTGGGCTTTACCTGAAAACGTGGTAACGACTGTTGAGCATGTACAAGCAGTGGTGCTAGTTGTTTTAACGGCTGCCAGCTTAGGTCGCTTTGATCATGGGGTAATAGCAGTAGGTTGTAATCTATAAACTGGTCTATTGGTAGCTCAGTAGACAGCTCAAAGTGCAATAGCACAATGTGCAGGTGCTCGCCCACGCGTAGGTCGGTGTAGCCGTCTTGGCCAGGACTAAGTTGATAGCTTTGAGGCTTATCAGCCGCGGTATTCAGTTGTAGTTGTACGCTACAGGGGCTGCGAGTTGCCAGCCAGAGGTTGATCTCGTGGCTGGTGGTTTTGCGTAGAATGGGCCCGGCTAGCAGGCTGGGTATGGCTTCTTTTGTCATGTTGCACAGTGTAGCGCAACTTCGCTTAGATTAAAGTGGCTGAATAGCCCTTTACCCAATATTTACGTTACTCGATTGATGTTAAGTCTCAGCTTCGGGACTGTCATTAATATCGAGTTCTTTTAGCTTGCGGGTTAAGGTATTACGCCCCCAGCCTAATAGCTCTGCTGCCTCGCGTTTGCGTCCGCCAGTATGAGAAAGTGCTATGTTAATCATAGTGCGCTCAAACTCTGGCAAGGCTTCATCAAGAATACCTTGGCTGCCCGCTTGTAGTTGAGTACGGGCCCATGTCGATAACAAGTCTTGCCAACGCTGGCTTGGCGCTTGTTGTTCGGCTGATTGTAGTTCTGGTGGCAAGTCACTGATTAAGATCTTGCTGCCAGCACCCATAACGCTTAGCCAACGGCATAGGTTTTCTAGTTGACGCACGTTGCCTGGCCAGTCTAATTGTTGCAAGTAGGCCGCCGTCTCAGTGGCCAGAAGCTTGGCTTCTACGCCTAGCTCTTGCGCTGTTTTAGTAAGGAAATGCTCAGCAAGGGCGGGTATGTCTTCGTTGCGCTGGGACAGGTTGGGTACCTGTATGCGGATTACGTTTAAGCGGTGAAATAAATCTTCACGGAATAAACCTTTTTCAACTCGGCTGTTAAGATCTTGGTGGGTGGCAGCAATGATGCGTACATCTACCTTTACGGGTGTGTGGCCACCGACGCGATAAAATTCGCCATCGGCTAGTACGCGTAATAAACGAGTCTGGGCTTCGGCTGGCATGTCGCCAATTTCATCTAAAAACAAAGTGCCGCCATGGGCTTGTTCAAAGTGACCTTTGCGCTGGCTCGCGGCACCGGTAAATGCGCCTTTTTCGTGGCCGAATAATTCCGATTCAATCAAATCTTTCTGAATTGCCGCCATGTTCAATGGGATAAATGGTTTGCTAGAGCGCGGGCTGTGCTGATGTACGGCTTGAGCAATCAATTCCTTGCCCGTGCCTGAAGCGCCATTGATCATCACTGTCATGTTGGACTGGGATAGGCGGCCAATGGCGCGAAATACTTCTTGCATGGCCGGCGCTTCGCCAATTAGGTGGCTTGGTTTGGCGTTGCTGGTATCAGGTGGCTCGGCGTTAGATTGGACAGCTTGCTCGGCACTAAATTGTAAACCGCGGCGCACGAGAGCAATGGCTTCATCGATATCAAAGGGTTTGGGTAGATAGTCGAAGGCACCACCTTGGTAGGCGGTCACTGCGCTGTCTAGGTCTGAGTGGGCCGTCATGATAATGACTGGAATATTAGGCAGGCTAGTCTGCAATTCTTGCAGCAAAGAGAAGCCGTCCATCTCTGGCATGCGAATGTCACTAATGATCAGCTGCGGCGTTTGTTGCTGTGTCGCCGTCAGTAATGCGCCTGCTTGTTCAAAGCTGCGGAAGCTAATGTCGGCTTGTTGTAGGGCTTTTTCTAGTACCCAGCGGATGGCGCTATCGTCATCAACTAACCACACTTGTTCGCTCATGGTGACTCCATAGGAATGTAAATATGAAAGGACGTGTTGCCTGGCTTGCTGTCGCACTCAATCAGTCCGTTGTGTTGAGCAACAAGGTTTTGGGCGATGCTTAAGCCGAGGCCTGTGCCTTGGGCGCGATGGGTAATCATGGGGAAAAAGATCTCGTCTTTTATGTCTGGGCTAATACCCGGTCCATTGTCACAAATGCTCACGCGGCATACTAAACGATGATTACGGTTGCCAATGGTGAAGCGTCTAACGGCACGTGTCTGTAAGCGGATGCTTGGCGCATCGTTAGGGTTTTCTTGCAAGGCCTGTAAGGCGTTGCGCCCGATGTTGAGAAACACCTGCATTAGCTGATTGGCATCTAGCATAAGCTCTGGCAGGCTAGGGTCGTAATCTCTTATAAGCTGGATTTGATTTCCCGCTTCCGCGGCAAGTAGCTTATATGTTTTATCCAATACCTGATGAATATTGCCGCTTTGCTTTTGCGTTTGGCGCTGCGGGCCAAGCAAGCGATCTACTAAATCACGTAAACGGTCGGCTTCAGAAATAATAACGTGGGCGTATTCTTGTAGCTCTTGGCAAGCTTTAGGGTTGTCAAACTGACTTTCTATTTCACGCTCTAATAACTGCGCAGCACCACGGATACCGCCAAGGGGGTTTTTTATCTCGTGGGCTAGATTGCGTACTAGGTTGGCCGACGATTGGCGACGGCTATGCATGAGTTCGCCCCGGCTAAGGCGTGAAAAGCGGTCTAGGGTCTGGATTTCCAGTACTAGGTACTGCTGGTCTTCTATCGGCGTGCCAGTCAGGTCGATGAGCATCACGGGGTGGCCCGCTAATTTCACCTTGATTTCACGGCTAGTAAAAGATTGACCTTGGGTAAGGCTGGCTTTGAACTGAGCAAGTAGCTGTGTTTCTATCTGTAAGACTTGTTCTAGGGCAATGCCTTGGGCTTGCTGAGAGCTCATTAGTAGCAGGTTTTGTGCGGCTTGGTTTAAGTCTTGAATTTGCAGCTTCTGGTTCAACAAAATCACAGCCGTACTAAGCTGGTCCACCAGGTTGGCAGGGTGCATACGATGTGAATTCTGTTGTGTCATAGGCTTTATTATACATGCACTGTTTTGGTGCGCACGTGTTTTGGCATTCTCAGGTATAAACAAAAAAGCCCTCTGAGTGAGAGGGCTTTTTGTTAGCTAGTTCACTGCGTGATTAGCAAGAGTAGTAAAGGTCGAACTCAACTGGGTGAGTTACGCTGTTTACTGCTTCTACTTCGCCGCGCTTAAGGTCAACATAACCTTCGATCATGGACTCAGTGAATACACCGCCACGAGTCAAGAACTCGTGATCTGCTTCTAGTGCGTCTAGAGCTTGCTCTAGGCTGCTAGCAACAGTTGGGATGGCGGCTGCTTCTTCAGCTGGTAGGTCGTACAAGTCCTTGTCCGCAGCATCGCCAGGGTGGATCTTGTTCTGGATACCGTCAAGGCCAGCCATCATCAAGGCTGCGAAGCACAAGTATGGGTTGGCAGTTGGATCAGGGAAACGTACTTCTACGCGGCGACCCTTAGGGTTGCTTACGTATGGGATACGGATAGAAGCAGAACGGTTACGAGCAGAGTAAGCCAGCATAACAGGTGCTTCAAAGCCAGGAACCAAACGCTTGTAGGCGTTAGTAGAAGCGTTGGTGAAAGCGTTTAGGGCGCGAGCGTGCTTAATAACACCACCGATGTAGTGTAGAGCCATTTCGGAAAGGCCGCCGTAGCCGTCACCGTTAAATAGGTTTACGCCGTCTTTAGCAATAGACATGTGTACGTGCATACCAGAACCGTTGTCGCCAACGATTGGCTTTGGCATGAATGTAGCAGTCTTGCCGTAAGCGTGAGCCACGTTGTGTACGCAGTACTTAGTGATCTGTACTTCGTCAGCCTTACGTACTAGGGTGTTGAACTTAGTACCGATTTCGTTTTGGTTAGCAGTTGCCACTTCGTGGTGGTGTACTTCAACTTCAACGCCCATGGCTTCCATAGCGTCACACATTGCGCCACGCATGTCATGGGAGGAGTCTACTGGAGGTACTGGGAAGTAACCGCCTTTAACACCTGGACGGTGACCAGTGTTGCCGCCTTCGATGGTAGCGTTGGACTGCCATGCAGCTTCTTCGGAGTTGATTTCGTACATGGCGCCAGACATGTCGGCTTTCCACTTAACGTCGTCAAATACAAAGAATTCTGGCTCTGGGCCAAAGAATGCTGTGTCGCCGATACCGGTGGACTTTAGGTATTCTTCTGCACGTTGTGCAACGGAACGTGGGTCACGATCGTAGCCCTGCATTGTGCTTGGCTCGATAACGTCACAACGTAGGTTTAGAGTAGAGTCTTCGGTGAATGGGTCCATTACCGCAGAGCTGTCATCAGGCATGATGATCATGTCTGATTCGTTGATGCCTTTCCAACCAGCAACAGAAGAGCCGTCAAACATCTGGCCTTCGCTGAAGAAGTCTTCGTCTATAGTCCTAGCAGGAATAGTAACGTGCTGTTCCTTACCTTTGGTGTCGGTGAAGCGTAGGTCGACCCAGCGAACATCGTTGTCCTGGATCATTTTCAAAGTATTTGAAGACATCATGTCTCTCCATGTTGGCCAGCTTGTGGCTGGGTTGGTTATCACGATTTGTTTGTGCAGCAAGCACTCTAGCCTGTTGCTATGGCAGGGTAAAGACGACTTTCATCGTAGTTGCTGCTTTAAAACTCAAGTCTTTAATAGCAACAGCCGTGCCAACTTAATACATAAGGTCGAAAACCGGACTTTTAGTAGTTAAATTGATGCGATTTAGCTATCAGGTTAATAAAACGTGCTTATTTTACCCCTTAATTCTTCTTATTTCATCTGTATATCTAGCTAAATCGCGCTAAGCTGGTGCGTTGTGTCAGGGTGTTGGGGGATATTTACAGATAAAGGGGTGTAATTTGGTGCGTAAGTGGATCCCGGCGCACTATGTTGGTGCAAACTAATAATATGAAAAAATAAATGTCTTTTTGGCGTATATAAAGGCATAGGTGAGGCTTGGCGGTTATAACTTGTAGGTAATTAGTGGTATAATTCGCGCGCGAAATTTATAGGCCCTGTCGGTACTGCTGGCAGGGCTTTTATTATCCCTCCCATTTAATAGGGAGGCTTGGAGTCAAAACATGATCGAAATGCTAAGAAACGTGGCCATTGTTGCCCACGTAGACCATGGTAAAACAACCTTGGTAGACAAATTGCTGGAACAGTCCGGCACTCTAGATCGTCGTGATCAGGGTTCTGAACGTATCATGGACTCCAACGACCAGGAAAAAGAACGTGGTATTACCATCTTGGCTAAGAATACAGCCATCAACTGGAATGACTACCATATCAACATCGTAGATACACCGGGACACGCCGACTTCGGTGGTGAAGTAGAACGTGTATTGTCCATGGTAGATTGCGTATTGCTATTGGTTGACGCTGTTGATGGCCCAATGCCACAAACACGCTTTGTTACCCAAAAGGCTTTCCAGCAGGGTTTGAGCCCAATCGTTGTTATCAACAAGATTGACCGCCCTGGCGCACGTCCTGATTGGGTTATGGATCAGGTATTTGATTTGTTTGACTCTCTTGGTGCTACCGATGAGCAGTTGGACTTCCCTGTAGTTTACGCTTCTGCACTTAACGGTATTGCCGGTTTAGAAGCTGACGAAATGTCTGATGACATGACGCCGCTACTAGAAATGCTAGTAGAAAAGGTTAAGGCGCCAGAAGTTAATGCAGAAGGCCCGCTACAGATGCAAGTATCCGCTTTGGATTACTCCAGCTATGTTGGTGTAATTGGTGTTGGCCGTGTAACCCGTGGCCAAATCAAAGCTGGCCAGCAAGTAATGGTTGTTGACTCCGAAGGCAAGGCGCGTAAAGCCAAGCTACAGCAAGTGATGAGCTACTTGGGTTTGGAGCGTATTGATGTGCCAACGGTTGAAGCGGGTAACATTTGCTGTATCACTGGTATTGACGGTCTAAGTATTTCCGATACTATTTGTGCTGTTGATTGTGTAGAGGCATTGCCGCCTTTAAGCGTTGATGAGCCAACGGTTTCCATGACCTTCCAGGTTAATGACTCGCCATTCGCTGGCCAAGACGGTAAGTATGTAACCAGCCGTAATATCAAAGAGCGTTTGGAACGTGAATTGATTCACAACGTGGCACTACGTGTTGAGCAAGGTGCTACTCCTGACCAGTTTATCGTATCTGGTCGTGGCGAATTGCACCTGTCTGTATTGATCGAAACCATGCGTCGTGAAGGTTTTGAGCTAGGTGTGTCCCGTCCTCAAGTTATCCAGAAAGAAGTGGATGGCGTGATGATGGAACCATACGAAGCAGTATTGATTGACTGTGAAGACGAACATACCGGTTCTTTGATGGAAGAGATGGGTCGTCGTAAAGCTGAAATGACTAACATGGAACCAGACGGCAAGGGCCGTACGCGTCTTGAGTTCGTCGTGCCTTCACGTGGTTTGATTGGTTTCCGTGGTCAGTTCCTAACGCTTACCTCTGGTAGTGGTGTTATGACCTCTGTATTTGATCACTACGGTGAAGTAAAGCAGGGCGCTATGGCCGAGCGTCAAAACGGCGTATTGGTGTCTATGGTTAAAGGTAAGGTATTGGCCTTTGCGTTGTTTAACTTGCAAGACCGTGGCCGCCTGATGATCGAGCCAAACATAGACGTATACGAAGGTATGTTGATTGGCGTACATAGCCGTAGCAATGACTTGGTAGTTAACCCTACTAAAGGTAAGCAGTTGACCAACATCCGTGCCGCTGGTACTGATGAAAACATTCAGTTGACGCCACCTATTCGTCACTCGTTAGAGCAGGCGTTGGAATTCATCGAAGATGATGAACTGGTAGAAGTGACACCTAACTTCATCCGTCTACGTAAAAAGCTGTTGTTAGAACATGAGCGTAAGCGCGCATCACGTGGCGGTTAATACATAAATAGTATGTATAGAAAAGGCGACCAATTAGGTCGCCTTTTTTTGTGCTAAAGTAAAACCTGTTGTGGTGATATGTATATAGGCAGGAACTTCTTCTATATATAGGAGTCTTGTTTAATATGCAGACAAGAGAATAGACATGTTTAAAAAGATAATTTTAGGTGGCTTGTGTGGCCTTATGATGGCCTGTGGTAGCACGGATGTTGCCAGGCAAGTGGAGAGTGAGTCAGTAGTCATTACGGGCTTCACAGGGCTGTATGAGTCCTTTAGTTGCGATCAGTTGTATTCTGAGGCGCGCAGGGTGGCAAGCCAAATGGAATTGCTGGCAGAAGACTATAGTGATGAAGTGCAGCGTTCGCGTATGGAGTTTGTTGGCGGAGTCGTTTATTGGCCGGTTTTGTTCTTCGTGGACTCCAATGCTGATGAAGGTACGGCAGAAGAATATGCGCAGCTAAAGGGGCGTTTGGATAAGCTGGCTTATTGGATGGTTGAGAAGTCTTGCGCTGCTGAAAGCTAGGTTAAAAACATACAGGCAATAAAAAAGCAGCTCCTAGGAGCTGCTTTCTGAGGCTGTTTTTATTTTTATTGGTAAGCCTTTAAGGGTGTCTGTTTTTCTTATGACGCTTGTTATTTTTATTTGCGTTGGAGGGCATACTAGCAACATTCTGAGTGAAGTCTAATAATTAATTAGAATATATTAATAATTTTTTAGTATATTGCTGTTGGCGTGCCAAGCTTATAGGGAGTAAGGTCTTGGTTATTTGTCATAAATTATTGAAAATTAACAAAATTTTTCGTAAAATCAATTCAAACAATTGTTTAATTCTGGGCGTTATTAAAACTATTTTATAGTTCAAACTTTTTAAGGAATACTTGAAATCATGGCTACAGTCACTATTTGTTACCCACATGAGCGTACAAAAGAGCAGGCCCGCGAGGCAGCTGATACCTTCGCAGGCAAGCTATCGGCAAAATTAGGGGTTGAATGTGCGTGGCAGGGCGATACCATGACTTTACAGCGTCAGGGTGTTAATGGCGAGTTGGTGCTAAGTGAGGGTGAGGTTAATATTCAGCTAAAGTTGGGTATGATGCTGACGCCTATGAAAGGCCAGATTGAAGCTGAGATACAGCGTCAGTTAGCGAAGTATTTGGGCTAGATTTATAAAAAAGGACAGGCACTTTCCTAACGGAAAAAGCCAGTCCCCTGTTCGAGCCTGTGGGGACTGGCTCTTGTTTGCTGCGTAGCTAGCAAAAAGTGCCTGTCCCTTTTTAAATTCCCTAAAGAATATACTGGCTCAAGTCCTGGTCTTGCACCAAGTCTTGTAAGTTCTGTTCTACATAACTTTGGTTAACTATCACCTTGGCGCCTTGGGCTTGGTTAGCTTCAAAAGACAAGTCTTCTAGCAAGCGTTCCATCAAGGTATGTAAGCGACGTGCGCCGATGTTTTCGGTGTTCTCGTTCACTTCAAAGGCTAGCTCGGCTAAACGGGTTATGCCGTCTTCACTGAATTCTAGATCTACACCTTCTATGCCTAGCAAAGCCTGGTACTGTTCTGTTAGAGAATAGTTGGGCTCAGTCAAAATACGAGCAAAGTCTTCAGGCTTAAGAGCATTAAGCTCTACACGAATAGGTAAACGACCCTGCAGCTCAGGAATTAGGTCCGAAGGCTTGGCAAGGTGGAATGCGCCTGAGGTGATAAACAAGATGTGGTCGGTTTTTACCATGCCGTATTTGGTGCTAACAGTGCAGCCTTCAATGAGCGGTAGTAGATCGCGTTGTACGCCTTCACGGGAAACATCACCGCTAGTGCCACCCTCTTGCTTCTTAGCAATCTTGTCGATCTCATCAAGGAATACGATACCATTTTGTTCAACGGCTTCTAGGGCCTGTTGTTTGATGTCGTCGTCTTTGATCAAATGCGAGGCTTCTTCATCTTGTAGCTGCTTCTGTGCGTCCTTGATCTTGATCTTGCGGCTCTTCTTGCGGTCTTGGCCCATGTTGGAGAACATGTTTTGCAGCTGGCTGGTCATTTCTTCCATGCCAGGAGGGGCCATAATTTCAACGCCCACAGGCGTATCAGACATTTCGATATCAATCTCTTTGTCGTCTAGCTGGCCTTCGCGTAGTTTCTTACGGAATACCTGGCGAGTGCTGGAATCCTGGGTAACCTCTTCACCGCGTGCTGGTGGCAATAGGGCGTCGAGGATGCGCTCTTCAGCGCGGTCGGCAGCATCGTTGCCTACTTTTTCCATGGCCTGTTCGCGCAGCATTTTGATAGCAGTTTCTACAAGGTCACGAATAATAGATTCAACGTCGCGACCAACATAACCTACTTCGGTGAATTTGGTGGCTTCGATCTTGATGAAGGGGGCGTTAGAAAGCTTGGCCAAGCGGCGAGCTATCTCAGTTTTGCCAACCCCGGTGGGGCCGATCATCATAATGTTTTTGGGGGCAATTTCGGCACGCATGTCGGTGTCGAGTTGCATGCGACGCCAGCGGTTGCGCAAGGCAATGGCGACGGCGCGCTTGGCGGAAGCTTGGCCAATAATGTGTTGGTCTAGCTTGCTAACGATTTGAGCAGGTGTCAGGTTCGACATATTGATTCCTAAATATCCAGAGACTCGACAGTGGTATGGTGGTTGGTGAACACGCAAATATCCGCTGCGATTGAAAGACTCTTTTCTACAATTTCTTGGGCGCTAAGGTCGGTGTTTTTCAGTAGGGCGGTAGCGGCTGCTTGGGCATAGTTGCCGCCAGAACCGATGGCAATTAAGCCTTCTTCTGGTTCCACTACGTCACCGTTACCGGTAATGATCAAAGAAGCTTCTTGGTTGGCAACGACCAACATGGCTTCTAGCTTGCGTAGAGCGCGGTCACTACGCCAATCTTTGGCAAGTTCTACGGCGGAGCGTACAAGTTGTCCATGGTGTTTTTGCAGCTGGGCTTCGAAGCGTTCAAATAAAGTGAAGGCATCAGCTGTACCACCGGCAAAGCCAGCAATAACTTGGTCTTGGTAAAGGCGGCGTACTTTGCGGGCATTGCCTTTCATAACGGTGTTGCCTAGGGAAACCTGGCCATCACCACCGAGTACTACCTTGTCACCACGGCGTACGGAAACAATCGTTGTCACAGAATTACTCCATTAATAGCTAACGTCCTCTATTAATGGAGTTGGAGTTTGTGATTTCAAGACCTGAGGGTCTTAAGCCGTGCGGGTTATTTGCGGTTGATGCGCAAAGGTGCAATATTGTTTTGCGCGAGGATGTCTTCTGCCTTGTTTAGCATAGAACGGTTGTCAAAAGGACCGATACGTACGCGATACCAAACCGTGCCGCTTGCGGCAGTGGTTTTTTCGGTTACCACATTAGGCAGGTTAAGTAGGATAAGCCTGGCGCGCATGCGCTCAGCGTCCTTAAGATTGCGAAATGACCCTGCTTGTAGCAGTGTGTTGGTCTTTTTGTTGGGGTCCTTAGGGGTAGACTTATAAGCATCTACAGCCTGTGGTTGCACCTGGCTTTCTGGCAATAGATTATAGAAATCAAAGTTGCTGTTATCTTTGGCAGGTTGAGCCGGCTTTTGAGTTTTGGCTTGGTTGCTAGGGTTGGCTGCTTTAGGCAGAACCTGAGCATTGCTGGTTTCTTCTGTTGGTGCAGGTGCAGCCTGATCTTTAGGCTGTTGTGCCAAATACCACAAGCCTCCAGCAAAACCAACGGCGATTATGAGCGTGAGCAAAGCGCGCAAGGATGATGCCTTGCTCTTGGCCTTTTTCTTGGGCTTTTTGCCACGGGCGTAATCGCGAGCCATGTTACATCTTTTCCGGTGCGTCTACGCCTAACAGCTGTAGGCCGTTGGCTAGTACTTGACGGGTCGCGGTGCTAAGAGTTAGGCGTGCGTTACGCAGTTCAACGTCTTCGATTTTCATGCGATGCGCGTTGTAGTATGTATGGAAGTTGCTAGCCAGATCTTTCAAATAGTGAGCGATCTGATGTGGTTCGTAAGCCATGGCAGCGTGAGCAATAATTTCTGGGTATAGCTCAAGCTGTTGCATCAAGGCAATTTCGGCATCTTGATCTAGGCGTTCTAGATTAGCTAGGCCTACTTCTTGATCCCAAGACATGTCTTCGGTAGCTAGCTTGGCGATCATGGAGCAAATGCGAGCGTGGGCGTACTGAATGTAGTAAACCGGGTTGTCCTTGCTTTCGGACTTGGCAAGTTCCAAGTCAAAGTCCATGTGCTGTTCTGCTTTGCGGGTCACGTAGAAGAAGCGTGAGGCGTCTTTGCCCACTTCATCGCGTAGTTCGCGTAGGGTAACAAAGGAGCCGCTACGGGTGGACATTTGTACGCGCTCGCTGCCGCGGTAAAGAATGGCGAATTGCACAAGCTTTACCACCAAGCGGTCGGCATCAATGCCCATGGCCGTTAGTGCGGCTTTAACGCGGGTAATATAACCGTGGTGATCGGCACCCCAGATATTGATTACGGTTTCAAAACCACGTTCAAATTTGTTTAGGTGATAAGCAATGTCAGAGGCGAAATAAGTGGTTTGGCCATTGTCACGCTTTACTACGCGGTCTTTGTCGTCGCCAAAGGCCGTTGAGCGGAACCAAAGGGCGCCTTCTTGCTCGTAGATGTGGTCGTTGTCTTGTAGCTTTTTGATAGCCTTTTCGATTTGATCGTTGTGGCTCAAGCTGCGCTCAGAAAACCATTCGTCATAATTAACGCCGAATTCTACAAGGTCATCTTTGATGTCGTCGCGGATGGAGTCTAGGCCAGCGGCAAAAACCACTTCGTAGTTGTCCGGGCCAAGTAGTTCGCGAGCACGATCGATGATGGCATCAATGTGAGCTTCCTTGTCACCTTCAGGTGCATCTGCAGGCAAGCCTTGAGTCACGGCTTCGGCGCTGTGCTCTAGACTGTTGCCCACGCGGGTTTTTAGTTCAGCCGCGATATCTTTAACGTAGCTGCCCTGGTAGCCATTGCTAGGGAAGGTGATTTCGATACCGGCCAAAGCCAAGTAGCGCAGCCACACACTGGCGGCCAAGATATTCATCTGACGGCCAGCGTCATTCACGTAGTATTCGCGTTGTACGTTATAACCTGCGACGCTCAACAAATTGCCTAGGCTGGCACCGTAGGCAGCACCACGACCGTGGCCTACGTGCAAAGGGCCTGTAGGGTTGGCGGATACAAATTCAATTTGTACTGACTGGTTGTTGCCAACTTGACACTTACCAAAGTCATTGCCGTGCTCGATAATTTTGTTGATTACGGCAGCGGTAGCGTCTTGGCTAATGAAGAAGTTGATAAAGCCAGGGCCCGCAATATCGGTCTTGGTAACTTCTGCTGTAGCAGGCAAGTTGTCACAAATCAGCTGAGCAATTTCACGTGGATTGCGTCGGGCAGCCTTGGCCAAGGTCAGGGCAACGTTGCTGGCTAGGTCGCCATGTTGCTTGTCACGGGTGTTTTCCACCTGAATGTTGGCCTGCAAATCGGCGTCAAAAGTGCCGGCTTGCTTAAGGTTGTCGATAGACTGCGCGATTAAAGAGGCGACTAGCTGCTTCATGAATAGCTCGGATAGTTAGTTGTATTGGATTTGGGGCGATTTCAAGCGCTATATTATCCCTTGAAACGAGCAATAAAGCCAATGCTTTGATGTTTGTGTAGGCGCTTAATCAAGCGGGTGTTTTAAGCCATATCCTGCGGGTCAATGTCCAAGCTCCAGCGCAGCTTTTTGCTGTCAGGATTCTGCTCCAATAGCAGACAAAGGTGGCGACATAAATTTTGCAAATGGGCGCGTGAGGGATGCTGCAGCTGTAGCTGCACACGGAACTGGTTGGCGCGCCTAGCCATGGCCGCTGGCATAGGGCCAAAGTGCTGTAATTCTTCGGTAGCTTTAGCCAATATGGGGTTAGTAAGTTGATGCTGTAGCCAGTTTAATAGACTATAGGCCGCTTGCTCTTGTTTGGCTTGTACCAGAAACAGTGCCATGTGGCCAAAGGGTGGCAGTAAGCCTAGTTGGCGCTGTTGCAACTCCATATCAGCAAAGGTGTCATAGCCATGTTCCGTTAAGGTGGTGATAACGGGATGGTCAGCTTGATAGGTTTGAATATAAGCAGTGCCCGGTAAACTGGCACGACCGGCACGACCTGCGGTTTGAATAATCAATTGCGCTAAGCGTTCTGGGCCACGGAAATCACCGCAAAATAAGCTACTGTCGGCGTCAACGATTACCGCTGCTGTGACATGGGGGAAGTGATGTCCTTTGGCGAGCATTTGTGTGCCGATCAAGATGCAGGGTTGGCCTGTATGGACTTGCTCGATCATGCCTTCAAGGGAGCCCTTGTTGCGTGTGGTATCGCGATCAATACGGTGTACGGGGTAGTCTGCAAATAGGCTTTGCAGGTGTTCTTCTATACGTTCCGTACCACTGCCCAAGGGGCGCATTTGCTGAGCTTGGCAGCTAGGGCAGCGTGTGGGTATGCTTTGGCGTTGATCACAATGGTGGCAATGTAAGCGGGCGGGGAATTTGTGCAACGTCATGCTGGTATCACAGGCCGCACAAGGCACGGTTAAACCACAAGATTGGCATTGCAAACTAGGCGAGAAGCCACGACGGTTTAGCATCAATAATACTTGATGACCCGCTTGTAACTCATGTTGCATTACTTCACGTAAACGCGCTGAAATACCTGCTTGGGCAGGATAATCCCGCATATCAATGACTTCATAACCCTGTTGGCTAGCACCGCCTGCGCGTTGTCTGAGTGTATGTAGTTGATAGCGTTTTCGCCTGGCATTGGCAAGGCTTTCTAGGCTTGGTGTAGCGGAGCCCAAAATAATAGGAATGTTGGCATCATGGGCGCGTTTTATGGCTACGTCACGGCCATGGTAGCGAAAGCCTTCTTGTTGCTTGAAGGCTTGGTCATGTTCTTCGTCAACAATGATTAATCCTAGGTCGGGAATAGGGGTGAAGATAGCCGAGCGTGTGCCTAGAACAATATCACCTTGGCCCAAGCTGGCTTGCTGCCATGCATCTAGACGTTGTTGATCAGTTAAACCAGAATGCAGGGCCAGCAATGGGTTGTTAAAGCGCTGTTGTAAGCGTTCTAGTAGCTGGTGAGTAAGGCCTATTTCAGGCACCAGTATTAAGGCTCTCTTGCCCTGTTCTAGGCAGGCTTCAATAAGCTGTAAATAGACTTCGGTTTTGCCGCTGCCGGTAATTCCTTGCATGAGGTGGCAGCCAAACTGGTCTAGCTGTGCCTTGATGTTCTGGTAGGCGCTATCTTGCTCAGTGTTGAGGCTAAATTTGTCACCATGTACGTTAGCGCTGACCAGCTGCTGTTGTGGTTGCGTTAATTTCAGCAGCTGTTTGTCTAGCAAAGGTTTAATGTCTTTTGGTGCTAGTTCCACAGAGGCTAGGTGTAGCTCACTAAACACGGGTGGCAGGCTGAGCAGTTGTTGCCACGCATGTTGCTGCTTGGGAGCTCGCGATAGATCAGGTGGGCTATTGCCGTCATTGCCATTACGCTGCCAAAAGCGGCTAATCAATTGGTTGTTGTGACCCTGACGTAAGCGCACGGGCAATAGGTGCATCAAGGCGTCGCCTTGTGGATGCTGATAATAGTTGCTGGCCCAGATGCCTAAACGCCAAATATGTTCCGGCAATATAGGCTGGGTATCCAGCACCTCAAGAATGGGTTTTAGCTTTTCTTCTGCGACATCGCTGTGATCACTATGCCCGATGACTAGGGCAACCCGTTGGCTGCGGCCAAAGGGTACAAGTACACGGCAGCCAATGGCGGGCATAGGCTGCTCTTGTTTTGCTGAGTCAGTACTTGCCGGTAAATAGGTAAATACCTGGCGTAAGCCGCTAGCGATAATGATTTGCAGAAACTTGGGCAAGGGGTTGGGGATGGCCGTAATATCAAGATATGAGCATGCTACACCATAGTATTGTTTGGGGCTATGCATACAATAGATTAATATTGCCGTTAAAATAGGTGTAAATGAGGGTTAAATAGCCCCAAGGGGGCGAAATTACTTGACCTAGGGTCAAGGTCTGCTAAAATTCCGCCTCTTATTTTTCGGAAGCTCGATTGGCGAGCCTCCTATTTAGGTACGGTGCTTGGCAAAGATCAGGTGGCGGTGCCATAACCAAAGGGTTAGATCCATGCAAAAAGATATTCATCCTAAGTACGAAGCCATCAAGGCTACTTGTTCTTGCGGTAACGTAGTAGAAACTCGTTCTACTCTATGCAAAGACATCCACATTGACGTATGTTCCGCTTGTCACCCATTCTACACAGGCAAGCAGAAGATTCTAGACACAGGTGGTCGTATCGATCGCTTTAACCGTCGTTTCGGTTCCCGCACTAGCAAGTAATTGCTACGTTGCCAGAAAATGGGGTCAGATTTATCTGACCCCATTTTTTTTGTCTTAAATTTAAGCCGCTATACTAGATATATGGCACTATGGTCCTAGTGTGATTGATGAGAGCGGTTAATTTTTATGGGTAAAAAACTAACAACCTTGTTCTTGCCGTTATTGTTGGGCTTGAGTTTATCGGTACAGGCGCAATGCTTAAAGCCTACCGAGGGTGCTGGCAAAGCCATCTTCAAATGGTATGTGTTTGATGGTGATACCTTGGATGTGGGTGCCGATAAGCGCTTGCGTCTGGCATTTATTAATACACCAGAACTTGGGCGTTCTGGTGCCGCCGATCAGCCTCAAGCTCAGGCTGCTAAGCAGGCTGCGGTCGACTTTATGCAAACCAGTAAGCAGGTTTATTGGCAAACTGACAGCAAGGCTCCGCCCGAGCAGCAGCGCGATCGCTATGGGCGTTATTTGGGTATGGTTTATAACGCCAAGGGTGACTGGTTGGCTGAGCAGCTAGTCAGTGATGGTTTGGCCTTTGTGTTGAGTATTCCTCCCCACGTGGCTCCTGCTTGTTTATGGCAGCAAGAGGCTGATGCTAGAGCGGCGGGCAAAGGTATATGGGCTACTACCTTGGCTGACGTGGTGCCCGCGTCAGAGATAAGTGCAGATGACGGTGGTTTTGTACTTGTTGTTGGTAAGGTGAGCAAGGTGGAGTCGGCAAAGCGAGACTGGTATGTGGAGTTAGACGGTGATATTGCCTTGCGTATCAACAAACAGCGGTGGCTTAAGCATGCTGGTGAAAATCCCAATACTTGGCTAGGTGAGCAAGTTCGAGTACGTGGCTGGTTGGCTTGGCGCTCCCTATCAAAATCGCAACGCAAGCGTGGTTATAAGCATGGCGTAATGGTGTTGACCCATCCGCATATGATCAGCATGTTAGAGGCGCAGAGATAAAGCCTTAGAATACTTCTTCTGGTGCTACTTCTTGGTTGCTGCCTGAGGCCTGGCTTGGGCTAGGTGGGGAGGCTTCCGTAGGCGCCATTTCTTCACGGAATATTTCGAACATACTATTAGTATCTTCTTGGCTGGCAAGCAGCCCCGTGTCCTTATTGATGCGTACTTCGATCATTTTGTTAGGCTGTGGGCGTGGTTCTTCGGGCACGTCTTGCAAAGCCTCGGCCATGAAGTCAATCCAAATAGGCAAGGCTGCTGTACTACCAAATTCGTTGCGCCCCAAAGGCTGAGGTTGATCAAAACCTACCCAAGCAGTGGCCACGATTTGGTTGTTATAGCCCGAAAACCAAGCATCTTTTTGGTCGTTGGTGGTACCGGTTTTGCCGGCTAGGTCGGTGCGTTCTAGTTTTAGTGCGCGTCGACCTGTGCCTTGAGTTATAACGTCTTGCAGTATGGTATGCAGAATGTGGTTTACACGCTTTTCCATGACCCGTTCGGCAATAGGTAAGTGAGTAATTCGAGGACCATCAAGTAGGCTTTGATCTTCCTCATCCAAGGCCATGATGGCGCTGTCGGCAATGTTCACGGCCTTGTCAGTTGGGTTAAGGCTGACTAGTTCTGCTTTCGGCCAATATTCGCAATTTTCACAAACGGTCGTTGGCTCGGCTTCAAATAAAACCTTGCCACTGCTGTCTTCAATACGTTCGATGAAATAGGGTTTTACGGCATAGCCTGTATTGGCGATAGCGGCGTAGCCCGTGGCAATGTCAATGGGAGGCACGGAGGCGCTACCTAGGGCTAGGGATAAATTGCGTGGCAGGTGCTCTGGTTTAAAGCCAAATGGCACCGCATAGTTGATGGCTTTTCTGGTGCCTATTTCTCTAAGCAGGCGAATAGAAACAAGATTGCGAGACTTGTACAGAGCTTGTCTTAAGCGTGTTGGCCCAAAGAACTTGCCGCTATAGTTTTCTGGGCGCCAAGAGTCTTCTAAGCTGGCGTCATTAAACACGACGGGGGCGTCATTGATCAAAGTGGCGGCCGTAAAGCCTTGTTCTAATGCCGCTGAGTAAATAAATGGCTTAAAGTTAGAGCCTGGCTGTCGCAAGGCCTGTGTGGCACGATTGAATTTACTGTGCAGGTATTCAAAACCACCAACCAAGGCAATGATGGCACCGTCTTGTGGGTTAAGAGCAACAATAGCGCCTTGTGCGTCGGGCACTTGAGAAAGGAACCATAGCTCCGAGCCATCATAGGCTTTACGAATACGTATCTGGTCACCAATTTTTAATATGTCGGTTATTAGTGCTGGTTTTGCGCCAAGGTGATCGATGCTGATACGTGGACGTATCCATTCCATATCTTGATAGCGAATTTCGGCTGTTTGCCCATAGGGCATGGCTAATTGCGCTGTCTGATTGTCAATATCAAAACTGCGTACTATTGCTGGTTGCAAAGGGCCAAATGCGGGAATTCGGTTGAGGATGCGCTCGGCTTCCTGGTCATTCAGTTGATCTCCGTGGTTGACCTCTGTGCCACGAAAGCCATGGCGCCGGTCGTAGGCCAATAAGCCTTTTTGTACGGCATATTGGGCAGCGTCTTGCAGCTTGCTATCTACGGTGGTGTAAACTCGATAGCCGCCTGTGTAAACATCTTCTATAGGGAAGGTGTTAACTAACTCTTGGCGTACCATTTCGGCTACATAGGATGCTTGTGTTTCTGGTTTTAAGCTGTGGAAGCGGGCAGTAATAGGGGCAGTGACGGCTGTTTCATACTCTAAACTGTCGATATACCCCAGTTCTAGCATGCGGCCCAATATCCAATCACGACGGATCTTAGCTCGTTCAGGATTCGAGATAGGGTTGTAGCGCGAAGGTGCCTTGTATAAGCCTGCCATCATGGCTTGCTCGGCCAAAGTTAGTTCCCGCATATGACGGCCGTAATAAACTTGCGCTGCCGCTTCAATGCCATAGGCGCGGTGGCCCATAAACATTTTGTTGAAGTACATTTCTAGGATTTGGTCTTTGCTGAGTTCTTGTTCTATCTGGAAAGACAGCAAGATCTCGTTGAATTTGCGGCTAAAGGTTTGATCCAGTGTGAGTAGGTAGTTGCGAGCTACCTGCATGGTTAGGGTGCTACCACCACCTTGGATGCGGCCACCAGCTTGGGCCATGCGTACAGCGGCGCGAACTAGGGCCTTGGGGTCAACGCCATAATGTTCATAGAAGTTTTCGTCTTCGGCAGAAATCAGGGCGTCGATATAGTCTTGTGGCACCTGATCAATGCGTAATGGCATGCGGCGTTTTTCACCAAATTCAGAAATTAATTTGCCGTCTTTTGATAATACTCGCAAGGGTGTCTGTAAATGAAAGTCGCGCAGGCTCGCCACGTCCGGGAGGCGTGGAACTAGGTAGAACCAAGTAAATGCAGCAAAGGCAAGGCCAGCAATTGTGCCTAGTCCGATACCCCAAATGATGAGCCGCTTCAGGCGGCGACGAAAAGCCATGCTATGCTTAGAGTTCTATCTACAAGTTGCTTAGGAAGTAGCAAAGTATATAAGAAATCTTAGGTTTAGCCAGCGTTGGGTGCAAATAACTCCAATGGTTTGGCCTTACCAAGCGGGTCGTTAGATACAAGGAGGTATCGATACCATGCTTAAAATGTCTATTGGTGAATGGTCACTGGGGTTGTATCTGGGCTCAGATGATATGCAAGGGGTGCTGTTGCAGCGTGTCTTGGGGCGCGTAAAAGTACATGCTTATTGGCGTCAAGAGGGGGTTGCTGGCGAGACCGAATTGGTTCAATTCGAACGTTTTCTAGAGCCAATATTAGCTTGTTTGACGGCCTCCAAAAAACTGCCAAGCTTAATCGTCAACTTGGGTCTGCCTCATGAACGTTGTGCTTGGCAGTCCTTGCCCGCTGGCGGCTTGGTTATGTGGCAGCGTCAGGCCGCTATGCATTGGCAGTTAGATCCAACACAGGTTTATTCAGATGTATTGCCCATTGCCTCCCGCATCGGGTTGCTAATTAGTACGCCAAGTCAGCCTATATCCATCTTATTGCGACTTCTTGATGTGTTGCGGCCGGCGGTAACTAAGCCGCTGCACTTGTGCTTGGAGACGGATGTCTCTGCATTATTGAAATTCTGGCCTTGGCGTTTGCGGCAGCACCTTGTCTTGTCTGCCTGGCAAAGTAATGTAACAAACGTTTTTGTCGACGCTGCGGGTTTGCATGTATGTGATGATAGTGAGTTGCCTGCTCGGCTAGCGTATAAGCTATATTGCGGCACGCAGCATGCCGATGACGGCGATAGTTGGTGTTGGCAAGTTTCGCCATTACCGAAAAATATGATGCTGGCATGGCACTTAGCTTATATTCCTCATTCTTGGCATCGGCCGTGGGTTGCTTGGCGTAGCCCCAAACCTTTATCGCCAAAACAGTATCTGAGTTTAGTTTTTGGTTGCTCGGCTGTAACTTCCTCGGCTAAGTATCCGGTGCCTCATGAATGATGAGAGTTTGCAGCTAACGCCAGTCAGCAGGCGTTTGTATTTGCCTAAACTATGGCGGCAACAAAATTTATTGCCGTGGCGCTCGGAGTGGCTAAGAAGGCGGCATCGTCTGCTGATGTTTGGTTATGGAGTATGGTTATTGTTGGCAATACTTCTATGCGCTAGTAGCTATTTTTTGCATTGGCAGCGGCAGCAACAATGGAGCCTGTTAGAGATTGATTTGCAGCAGCTTGTCGTAGCCAAACGGCAGCAATTAGCACCTCTGTTAAATCGACAGCAGCAGTGGCTGTATAAGCAAACTGCTATAAAGGATCAGCAGCGTTGGTTGCAAACTAGTCAACAACCGCTGCGGCATTTGTTGTCAGCTCAGGTTGTGTTGCGTGAAACTCAAGGTCATGTCCGATCGTTAGGAATTGAAGGGACAAAGATGAACCTTCAGTTTACATCTGCCTTATCTTGGGATTATTTAGAGTCTGAGCACTGGCTTCCTGTTGGAGGACGATTACGTAGCGTCGAGCAGCAGGCTCAGGCATCGGGTGATGATGTTTGGGTGCTGCAGGTTGAGCTGGTTGATCCCTATGATTGATCTGCCTTATCGCTTACGTCATGCAGGTTGGATGCTTGTGCTGGGTAGTGTTCTTGTGTTCGCTTTAGGGTTCCTGTTGTGGCGCATATCACCTTGGTATACCTTGCAATTGTCTATCTTCGATACTTTTGCCCCACCTCAGCTAATGGCGCATAACGCCATAGAGTCTTCAATGCAGTATCAAGCCCCAGTGCTTAGTTCAAGGCAGTTACAGCGGCGTCTGTTAAGTTATTTTTCTGTTCACGCTAACAAGTTAAGTAGCGACTATGAGGATGAATGGCTGAATGTAAGCCTAGAATTGAAAACACAAAATTTGTCATTGTTGGCATCGCTACCCACGTGGCCTGGTTGGCAGTTGCAGAGGCTGAGTTTGAAGCCAAAAAATGACTATTGGTCGCTACAAATGCGCTGGCAACAAGCTATCTATAAAGCGGTCACTCCGGTTAATCCTTCAGGCGCGGTCATAGATAAACGTGCTGTTGTTACACAAGCGTTCGATACGCATATTTGGCAGCTTGGTACTGAGGAACCAGTGTTTGTTGAACAGATCACAGGCCAGCTAGAGGCGCAGGTGAATTCCGCTTTGCCTGCCATGTCAAATGCTTCTGTGGGGTGGCGCTATCTGGGATATGTTAAGGGTGAGCAAGGTTTGGGGGGCTGGTTGGTTAACGATGCAATGGGGTCCGATGTATCGATTTATTGCTTCGTGCGCAAGGGTGAAAAGTGTGGTGAGGTAGCTTTGGTAGCCATAACTCCAAGGGCAGTGAGGTTGCAACACTCTGATAAAATCTGGCGTGTGCAAATAACTAAACCATGGAGGGTTGATGATGAGTTGGCAAGGTAGTAGGTATGTGGTCTGGCAAGAGCTAAGCCAGTGCGTCGCACTAATGCTGTGTTTGCTATGGGGGCTGTTTAATTCATTTGCTGCTGCTGCATCTAGAACTGACGGGATTGTTGATGTGCAGGCAATGGCGGTTCCAGTCCAGCAGGTGTTTGTGAGTTTGGCAGAGACGGCGCATATAAACTTAGTAATGCAGGGCGATTTGGACATTCCGGTACATGTGGTGTGGCGGCAATTGCCAGCCCGGCAAGCTTTAAGTGCTTTGTGTAAAGTTGTTGAGGTGCATTGTTATTGGCTGTCAGCGGATGACAGTCTGGCAGACTGGCAGGTGGCCACAGGTTTGTTGGTAACTAGGCATGAGGTGGTGCCAACAGTCGACTTGCAGGTGTTAAGCGTTCCCTTGCGGTTCGCTCAAGCTGAGCAGGTGGCGGAACAGCTGCAAAAGCATGTGGAGTTACTTGTTGGTGGTCAGTTGTTGGTAGATAAACGTACACAAAGCTTACTATTACGGGTGCCTCAACCTCAGGTGCCGCCTTTGTTAATGCTCATTGACGGTTTGGATCAGCCTTTGCAGCAATTACATATAGAGGCACGAATCGTAATCGCTACCAGTGACGTTGGTGCTAGCTTGAGGCAAGGTTTAGGGTTGCAGTTGAGTAGCCAAGGTGGGGCTAATAGCAGTGTGACCGAGCTGGCTTTGGCTAGTGGGAATGGCTTGGCTGCTATGCAAATGGGCGTAGTGGCTGGCCATATTTTGTTGAATTTGGAGTTGGCTGCTATGGAGGCAAGTGGCCAAGTGTTAACCCTAGCGCAGCCACAGGTAGTGGTGCAAGAGGGGCAGTTGGGTGTTATTGAAACAGGGCAAGAGGTGCCCTATGTGATGGAGCAAGATGGCACCCAAAGCCGGCAATGGAAACAGGCTGTTTTGGGTTTGAGTGTGACACCTAGGATGCTACCTGATGATGAGGTGGAATTGGACTTATCAGTGGTGCAGGACTCAGTGGGCGAGCTGCTAGCAAATGGCGAACTGGCGCTAAATACGCATCGCTTGCATACACGAGTGAAGCTGGGCTTAGGGCAGACCTTGGTGTTGGGAGGGGCTCTATATGAACAGCAGTTACAACGCTTGTTAAGCAACCCGGTGTGGATGTCGTTACCCTTGTTTGGCAGCTGGATGCAAGACAAAAAACAACAGTCGCAACGCTTCGAATTATTGATATTTGTCACGCCCAGACAGTTGAGTCAGTAGATTGTCATAAAATAAGCTTGGAAATGATATGTATTTTGTTTTCATGACTATCGTCTTAGTGCTTGAATTTGCTATGCTTAATCCTCATATTAGGAGTTACTTTTGAGGTGTCTCACTTAGGCATTTTAAATCGCTCTTTTGCGCTACCGAGGTAGTGCCCTAATAGTCATGAAATACACTTGTGTATCCCACCCATGTTTGTCGTAAAACCTGTGCTTATACTGGCTTCAGGTAAAGCTTGGTGATGGAGTGATTTGGTTGGTTTTATAACTGGCCAAATCGAAGGTGTGTATTTACGAACAATGGATTCTAAATGTGAATATATTTTTGGTCGGCCCAATGGGGGCAGGTAAAAGCACAATAGGCCGTCAGTTGGCGCGCGAATTGAAGTTGAAATTTGTCGATACAGATCGCGAAATCGAAGATCGCTCTGGAGCTGATATTCCTTGGATTTTTGACATGGAAGGTGAAGCCGGTTTTCGCAAGCGTGAAGCCAATATTGTTGCCGAACTAACTGAGCTGCGTGATGTGGTTATGGCCACCGGTGGTGGTGCTGTAGAAACCCCTGAGAACAGGCAGCATTTGTCTGCTCGTGGCACTGTGATTTACTTGTATGCTACTGTCGATCAGCAGGTAGAGCGTACCTCTAAAGACAAAAACCGTCCGTTGCTACAAAATGAAGACCCACGCCAAGTGTTGGAAGATCTATTCGATCACCGCCACCCTTTGTATGAAGAAGTAGCCGACATCACTGTTGCAACAGGCGCACAAAATCCACGCACCCTGGCAGCTGATATTATTAAGCAAATTGAAGCTTTGCGCTCTTTGTAAAAAACCATTCGCCAACGAGACTTATATTGATGACCGCTGTAACCAAAACTCTCAACGTTGACCTAGGTGAACGTAGCTATCCAATTTATATTGGCGCAGGGTTGTTGCAGCAGGCATCTTTATTGCGTGATCACATTAAGGGTAAGCAGGTATTGGTTGTTACAAATACCACTGTGGCGCCTTTGTACCTGCAGCAAGTGATGGATTCTTTGCAGGGCCTGCAAGCAGAAAGCTTGGTGCTGCCTGATGGCGAAGCTTATAAAACTCTTGATACGGTTAATATGATTTTTGATCGTTTGCTAGAGTTGCGACATAACCGTACGACAACCCTGGTTGCCTTGGGTGGTGGTGTTATTGGCGATATGACTGGTTTTGCTGCGGCTAGCTATCAACGTGGTGTGGATTTTATTCAGATACCTACCACTTTATTGTCGCAAGTGGATTCTTCTGTTGGTGGTAAAACCGGCGTTAACCATGCGCGTGGTAAGAACATGATTGGGGCTTTTTATCAGCCTCAATGTGTGTTGATTGACACGGATAGCTTAGCGACCTTGCCGTCTCGTGAGTTAAGTGCGGGTGTTGCAGAAGTTATTAAATACGGTTTGCTGGGCGATGCAGAGTTTTTTGCTTGGCAAGAACAACAAATTGACCAGCTAATGAATTTGCAGCAAGAACAGGTGGTTTACGCTATTCACCGTTCCTGTGAAATGAAAGCTGAAATCGTCGCTGCGGACGAACACGAAAAAGGTTGTCGTGCCCTATTGAACTTGGGCCATACCTTTGGTCATGCCATAGAAACTGAGCAAGGCTACGGCAACTGGTTGCATGGCGAAGCAGTAGGTGCTGGTATGGCCATGGCTGCTGATTTGTCTCACCGCTGTGGTTGGTTGGATGCGGCTGTACTTGCGCGCATTGCTAGGCTATTAGAGCGTGCTCAATTGCCTAGTTGGGCACCTGCAGATATGAGCGCAGAAGCCTTTATGACCCATATGGCCGTTGACAAAAAAGTGACCGATGGCCAGTTGCGATTGGTGCTAATGAGAGCCTTGGGTGATGCGGTGGTGAGCAGTAAGTTTGAGCCGCAGCTGCTGCAACAAACTCTGCAAGCCGGACAGGCATAAGCATGGCAGCATCCCAGCAAGCAAAAGTAAACTTAGCTGGGTCCTATGCTGCCTTTCAGCGTCAACAGCAAGCCTCTAATGATCTAGTTCCTCAGGTTGTTGAATACCAAGCTCCGGGTCGCATGCGACAGCTGGATACCTTGTTGCACCTAAGCCACTTTTCCGATTATTTGGTTTTACTGACAGCGCCCTCTGGTAGTGGCAAAACCATCTTCTCACAACAGTTTTTGCGGGTGCAGCCTGCCGATACATGTGTCGTACATCTTATTCCAGAAGAAGCATTGAGTGGTCCACGTCTGGTGCGTGAACTGGTTTCGCAACTACCTGTTGAGGTGCCTAAGCACGCTTCTTTAGAGCAATCTATTTTGGCGTTACAAGATCTTTCGGTGAATTTGGCTGCCAATGATCAAACCTTGCTGGTAGTGATCGACGATGCTCAATGGTTGGCTGATGATGCCTTAGAGTTGCTTGCTAATGTAATTCCTCACAGTGCGCCGACGGATGCTAGGCCTCATGTCCTGTTGTTTGCTGAGCCATCTTTGTTGGAGCGGTTTGAAACTCCTCAATTTAAAGAATTGCGGCAAGAGCGTTTTTATCAGCTGAGTTTGGCACCTTTTAGTCAGGCTGATAGCCGTGAGTTTCTGCGCCAGCTAGTCGCTGATTTGGGGTTGCCTGGTGATGCGGATATTCATGAAGCTCAGTTAGACCAATTGCATGATATGGCTGCTGGTGTGCCGGGCTATCTGGATATGTTGATGCGTCAAGCTCTGCGTCAAGGTGGCCTGCAAAAGGATTCTACCGGCTTACCGCTATGGCATATTGCGGCTATTGCTTTAGTGTTAGTGACCTTGGTAGCTTTGTGGTGGTCAAATCAGGAAGCGCAACCGGTGTTGCCAGAGCCACAGGCTGAAAGTGCTTTCCCAGCACCGGTGCAACAGCCAGCGCTACAGCCCTTGCCTGCCTTGGAGCCTGTGCTCTTATCCCCCGAGCCACAATTCCAACCTTTACAGACAGAATCTGCAGTAGAAACCAATCCTGTGGTAGCGCCTACGGCTGAAAATTTGGTTGATTCTTCTCAGAGCCAGCAACTTGATAAGCTGTTAGAGCAGAGTGAAGCTTTGCATCAACAGTTGCAACAGGCGGCTGAGGAAATGGGTCAGGAAGTTCCTGCATCAGAGCCTGAGGTTGTTATAGAGACTGCAAAGGCTGTTGTAGCACCTGACGTAGTCGAGCCAGCTCCTGTGTCTGAACCTGAGCCAGTGGTAGTAAAGCCAGTTGAGAAAAAGGTTGTTAAACCGGCTCCTCCTAAGGTACTGAGTGAGATTGAAAAGACCTTTATGAAATTGCCAAAAGAGCATTATTCATTGCAGGTGCTTGGCGCTCGTTATGAGGCTACGGCCAGTCAGTTTACGCAAAGTATAAAGCCTATCAACCTGCCTGTGTATGTGTTGGAGCTTGAGCGTGGTGGAGAACCTTGGTTTGTGGTGTTATTAGGTGACTTCCCTAATCAAACTGAAGCGCGCAAAGTTATTGCTACTTTGCCACTTGCTGTAAGAAATCTGCAGCCTTGGGCAAGACCGGTGACTAAATTACAACAGCAGCTTGTAAATAAAATAAACGCAGGTGGTGAATAATTTTTACAAATGCTGCTATCGTCGGCTAAAACGACGTTATTCTGGTGGCAAATGATGCAAATCAGGTCCATTTTCTTGAACGAAGATGGCTCTTCCTATACCATGACTGTCCATTTGCTTGATTAAAATATTTTATAAGCTCTGATTTAGAGCTTTGATTACAGCAGGTGTCGGAGCCCAGAGCTTGTTGTGTCATACAAATACCCATGACTTCTATAAAACAAACTTCCTTTTAGGCCCCGGACACTTGCTTCCTAGCGGTTGGCAATGAGCATATGGCTTGTTGCGGCCCCAGTTAGAAAGAGAGATATCCATGAACGCAGGTTTGTTTAATCCCCAAGAATTTAAGGATAACTGTGGTTTCGGTTTGATCGCCCATATGCACGGTGAGCCAAGTCACGATCTATTACAAAAAGCCGTAGAGTCTTTGACTTGTATGACCCACCGTGGCGGTATCGCTGCCGATGGTAAAACCGGTGACGGTTGTGGTTTACTAATCCAAATGCCTGACAATTTTATGCGTCAGACAGCTTACGATCTATTTAGCGAAGAGATGACCGAGTTTTTCGGTGTTGGCATGGTGTTTTTGTCCAAGGACGAAGATCAAGCGTCTCATTCTCGTAGCGTTTTAAATCGCGCATTAGAAGATAACGGCTTAGAAGTTGCTGGCTGGCGCGAAGTACCAGTAGATGAGTCTTGCTTGGGCCCTATTGCTCAAGAAGCTCTACCCAAAATTGAACAGGTGTTTGTCAATAGCCCTGGCCTACGTGGTGAGGTTTTAGAGGCACGTCTTTTGGTAGCGCGTAAGACCGCTATGTTTGCCATGAAGGGCGACAATGACTTCTACATCTGTAGCTTGTCTCACCGCGTATTGTCTTATAAAGGCCTAATGATGCCGGTAGATCTGCCTGTGTTCTATAAGGACCTTGGTGATCCAAACCTAGAAACTGCTATCTGTACTTTCCACCAGCGTTTCTCTACTAACACTTTGCCTCGTTGGCAGTTGGCTCAGCCTTTCCGTTTCCTTGCTCACAACGGTGAAATTAATACCATTGATGGCAACCGTAACTGGGCACGTGCACGCCAAAACGTGTTGTCCACCATGTTGATTCCTGAGTTGCAAGAACTAGAAGGTGTGGTAAATACCACAGGCTCTGACTCTTCAAGTATGGATAACATGATTGAATTGTTGGTACTCGGTGGTATGGATGTGTTCCGTGCCGTACGTTTGATCATGCCTCCAGCATGGCAGAACGATGAGCTAATGGACCCAGATCTACGTGCCTTCTACGAATATAACTCCATGCATATGGAACCTTGGGATGGCCCTGCCGGTATGGTAATGAACACCGGTCGTTATGCTGTTTGTATGCTAGACCGTAACGGTTTGCGTCCATCACGTTGGGTAATGACCAAAGATGATTACCTAGTAACTGCATCCGAAATCGGTACTTTTGAATACGCTCCTGAAGACGTGGTTGCTAAAGGCCGTGTCGGACCGGGACAGATTTTGGCCGTTGATACTCACACTGGTGAAGTAATGCACACGGCGGACATCGATGAGCGTTTGAAAGCAGCCCAGCCATACAAGAAATGGTTGCGTAAGTCGGCTATTCGCTTGGAAGGTACCCTTAACGAAGAACAGTCTTTTGATGATTTCACTGAGTCAGAACTGAAACAGCACCAGAAGATGTATCAGGTGACCTTTGAAGAACGTGACCAGGTATTGCGCCCCTTAGCTGAATCGGGCCAAGAAGCCGTTGGTTCTATGGGTGATGATACGCCAATGGCCGTGTTGTCTAGCCGTGTACGTTCCGTTTATGACTACTTTCGTCAGCAGTTTGCTCAGGTAACTAACCCGCCAATCGATCCTTTGCGCGAAGCCATCGTTATGTCTCTAGAGACGTGCTTAGGCCGCGAGCGTAACGTATTCCAAGAAGGTCCTGAACTAGCTAAGCGTATCGTATTGGGTTCGCCCGTGCTGTCGGCTAGCAAGTACACTGACTTGTTGCATATGAATGTGCCAGGTTTACGCGTGTTCAGCATCAACATTAATTACGATCCAGCCGTTGGCTTGGAACAGGCTATTAAGAATGTCTGCGCTGAAGCCGAGCAAGCGGTTCGCAAGCGTAATACCATTATTATCTTGTCTGATCGTCAGATCGAAAAGGGCAAGTTGCCTATTCCTGCGGCCATGGCCACAGGTGCGGTGCATCACCACCTGACTAACGAAGGTTTGCGTTGCGACGCCAACATCGTTGTGGACACAGGTAGCGCCCGTGACTCTCACCACTTTGCTGTGCTGATTGGTTTTGGTGCTACGGCTGTATATCCATATTTGAGCTACCGTGTATTGAATGACATGGTTGCTAGTGGCGAAGTGGTTGGCAACCCAATTGATTGCCACAAGGCTTACCGCAAAGGTATTAACAAAGGCTTGTTGAAGATCTTATCTAAGATGGGTATCTCTACTATTGCTTCCTATCGTGGTGCGCAGTTGTTTGAAGCCATTGGCATGAGCAGTGACGTGGTTGCCATGTGCTTTAAGGGTGTGGCCAGCCGTATCGAAGGCGCCCGCTTTGTTGATTTCCAAGTGGAACAAGAAGCGTTGGCTGTTGAAGCATGGACCGAACGTAAGCCGATTCAGCAAGGTGGCTTGTTAAAGTATGTACACGGTGGTGAATACCATGCTTATAACCCAGATGTTGTACAAACGGTACAAAAGGCTGTGCAGCATGGTGACTATGAAATCTATAAAGATTACGCCAAGTTGGTTAACGAACGTGGCGTAGCTACCCTACGTGATTTGTTTAAGCTAAAGCAGGTTACGCCAGTAGCTTTGGATGAAGTCGAGCCGCTAGAGGAAATCTTTAAGCGTTTTGATAGCGCGGCTATGTCTTTGGGTGCCCTGTCCCCAGAAGCGCACGAAGCTTTAGCGGTAGCCATGAACGAACTTGGTGGCCGCTCCAACTCGGGTGAAGGTGGTGAAGATCCTGCACGTCATGGTTCCATAAAGCGTTCTAAGATCAAGCAGATTGCCTCTGGCCGTTTTGGTGTGACGCCAGAATACTTGGCCAATGCCGAAGTACTACAGATCAAAGTAGCCCAGGGTGCTAAGCCAGGTGAAGGTGGTCAGCTACCGGGTGGTAAGGTTAACGATTTGATCGCTACCTTGCGCTACTCAGTGCCGGGTGTGACTTTGATTTCACCGCCACCACATCATGATATTTACTCTATCGAAGATTTAGCCCAGCTGATTTTCGATTTGAAGCAAGTTAACCCAGAAGCACAGGTTTCTGTGAAGCTAGTATCACGCCCAGGCGTTGGTACTATCGCTGCTGGTGTGGCTAAGGCCTATGCTGACTTGATTACCATCTCTGGTTATGACGGTGGTACGGCTGCTAGCCCGCTAACTTCTATCCGTTATGCCGGTTCCCCTTGGGAGCTAGGCTTGGCTGACGCTCATCAGGCGCTACGCGGTAACGGTTTGCGCGGTAAAGTCCGTGTGCAAACCGATGGTGGTTTGAAGACTGGTCTTGATGTTATCAAGGCAGCAATCCTGGGTGCGGAAAGCTTTGGCTTTGGTACGCTACCTATGGTGGCCTTGGGTTGTAAGTACCTACGTATTTGTCACTTGAACAACTGTGCTACAGGTGTTGCAACGCAAAACGAACAGCTACGTGACGAGCATTTCCGCGGTACCGTGGAAATGGTGAAGCACCTGTTTACCTTCATTGCTGAAGAAGCTCGTGAGCTAATGGCGCAATTGGGTGTGCGAAGCCTAGAGGAATTGGTTGGTCGTACTGAGCTGCTCGAAGCCAGCGAAGGTTTGACTGACAAGCAAAAGAACTTGGATTTGTCGCCATTGTTAAGTACGGCTGGCATCGACCCTAGTCAGCCACAAACTTGTCAGCAGGCACGTAACGCGCCTTATGACGTGGCAGCTATGAACCAGCGTATGATTGAAGACATGGAAGATGCCATCATCAACGCCAAGGGTGGTGAGTTCAGCTATGACATCACTAACTGTGACCGCTCTGTAGGTGCGCGTGTATCTGGCGCTATCGCTAAGCATCATGGCAACAAGGGATTAACCGAGCATCCACTAGTTGTTAATCTAAAGGGTGTGGCAGGTTTGAGCTTTGGTGTGTGGAACGCCACAGGCTTGCACATGCGTTTAGAAGGCGATGCCAACGATTACGTCGGTAAGGGCATGGCTGGTGGTAAGCTAGTTGTTTACCCACCACGCGCATCGCGTTTCCGTTCTGAAGATACCGCCATTGTAGGTAACACCTGCTTGTACGGTGCTACCGGTGGTAGTTTGTTGGCAGCGGGCCGTGCTGGTGAACGTTTTGCCGTGCGTAACTCTGGCGCGCATGCCGTCATTGAAGGCGCTGGCGATCACTGCTGTGAATACATGACCGGTGGGTGTGTCACCGTTTTGGGTCCTACCGGCGTGAATTTTGGGGCGGGCATGACAGGGGGCTTTGCATACGTTCTTGATCAGGACAGAGGCTTCATCGATCGACTCAACAGCGAATTGGTCGAGGTTCACCGGGTTAGTGGAGAAGCCATGGAGGCGTACCGGCATCATCTGCGCGATAACATCCGCGAGTTCGTTCGTGAAACGGGCTCAGCCTGGGGCACACACCTGCTCGATAACTTTGAAGATTTTATTGGCCGCTTTTGGCTGGTGAAACCCAAGGCAGCGGACTTTAACAAGTTGCTATCACGATTGCGTGACACGGACTAAGGGCGAGGGCATGAGCACACGCTTGGCGAATAATTTTCAGTTTTTGGATGTCCGACGAGAGGACCCGCCAAAGAAAAAAATGGAGACCCGGACGGAGGAGTTCGTCGAGATCTATGATCCCTTCGTCGAGTCTCAGGTGTCAGAGCAATCCCATCGTTGCCTCGCCTGCGGGAACCCCTATTGTGAGTGGAAGTGCCCGGTACACAACTATATCCCCGACTGGTTGAAACTTTTGGCAGAGGGGAATCTTTTCGAAGCGGCAGAACTCAGTCATCAGACTAACACTTTGCCTGAGGTGTGTGGGCGCGTCTGTCCCCAAGACCGGCTATGCGAGGGGGCTTGCACTCTTAATGATGGCTTTGGCGCGGTCACGATTGGCAATGCCGAGAAGTACATTACCGATACCGCCCTTGCGATGGGCTGGCGACCAAACCTTAGCGACGTCATCCCCACTGATAAAAAAGTAGCAATTATTGGTGCGGGTCCTGCGGGTCTGGGCTGTGCCGATATTCTTACCCGCAATGGTGTGAAGGCGGTAGTGTTCGACCGCTATCCCGAGATTGGCGGGCTGCTAACATTTGGTATTCCCCAGTTCAAGCTTGAAAAGCAGGTACTCGAGCGTCGTCGGGAAATTTTTGAGGGGATGGGCATTGAGTTCCGATTGAATACCGAAATCGGGGTTGACGTTGATATCGATGATTTAATGGCAGAGTACGACGCTGTCTTTCTGGGCATGGGTACCTACAAGGCCATGGAGGGGCGGTTTCCGGGTGAGGATCTGCCAGGTGTTCACAAGGCCCTCGATTACCTTATTGGCAATGTCAATCAGAAGATGGGTTACGAGCAGGATCCTGGTGACTACATCGATCTGCGAGAAAAGACCGTGGTTGTTCTGGGTGGCGGTGACACGGCCATGGATTGCGTGCGGACCGCGGTGCGGCAACAGGCCGACAGGGTTTATTGCGTTTACCGCCGCGATGAAATCAACATGCCCGGGTCTCGTCGAGAGGTAGAGAATGCCAGAGAGGAAGGGGTCCAGTTTCTCTTTAACCGTCAGCCTATCGAGGTCGTTGAATACTTTGGTGAGGCTATTGGCGTCAGGGTCGTAGAGACCCAGTTGGGTGAGCCCGGTGAAGATGGGCGCCGTAGACCCGAGCCTATCGCCGGTAGCGAGACCACAATCGAGGCCGATGCCATCATCATGGCCTTTGGCTTCCAGCCAAGTCCAGCCGACTGGTTCACTAACATCAACGTCTCACTCAATGAGTGGGATGGGGTTGTAGCTCCCGAACACCAGACGTTTAAATTTCAAACATCAAATCCCAAAGTGTTCGCCGGTGGTGATATGGTTCGTGGCTCGGACCTTGTTGTCACTGCCATTTGGGAGGGTCGGCAGGCAGCGGAGGGCATCCTCGACTATCTAGGTGTTTGAAACGATGACAACGCTAAAAAACGACCGTTTCCTCAGAGCACTACTACGCGAACCTGTAGATC
>CALKFY010000052.1 GCA_938084925.1 uncultured Pseudomonadales bacterium | reverse complement strand
CTATAGGAAATATATTCGTGGTTGTGAAATATTAGCGGTTTACATAAAAAGCACTTTTAACTATCATCGGAAGTTGGTATTGGTTGCTACTGCTTTTGTTGTAGACGCCTAACCAAATATCCACATTAAAACAACAATACTGTACAACAGACTCAAGCCCTAGGAGGCTTCTTAATATGAAACTAATCAACAAAGTATTCACAGGTTTGGCAATGACTGCCATGGCTGCTGGCGTTGCTCAAGCATCTACTCTAGAAGACGTTAAAGCTGCTGGCGAATTGAAGTGTGTAGTATCTACTGGCGTAGCCGGTTTTGCTGCACCTAACGCTGAAGGCCGCTGGGAAGGTTTTGACGTTGACTTCTGTCGCGCCGTTGCTGCTGCCGTTCTTGACGATGCAGACGCTGTTAAATTTGTACCAACTACTGGTAAGACTCGCTTTACCACTCTAGCTTCTGGTGAAGGTGATATCCTTTTCCGTAACACCACTGAAACTTTAAGCCGTGACGTAGACCTTAAGCTGACTTTCTTGCCAGTTAACTACTACGATGGTCAAGGTTTCTTGATCCCTGCCGCTTTGGGCGTATCTTCTGCTAAAGATCTTGACGGTGCTTCCGTATGTATCCAAACAGGTACTACTACCGAATTGAACTTGGCTGACTACTTCCGTAGCAACGGTATCTCCTACGAGCCAGTGGCTATCGAAACTAACGAAGAAGGTCTAACTAACTACGTAGCTGGCCGTTGCGACGTTTACACTACTGACGTGTCTGGTCTTGCATCTACTCGTTCCAAGCTAGACAACCCAGCCGACCACGTTGTACTTCCTGAAGTCATCTCCAAAGAGCCACTAGGCGGTGCGGTTCGTCATGGCGACGACCAGTGGGCTGACATTGGTAAGTGGGTTGTAAACGCTCTGATCGCTGCTGAAGAACTAGGTGTTACTTCTAAGAACGTTAAGAACCTAGCTTCTGGCTCTGAAGGTAAGCTACCTGCAATCAACCGTTTAACTGGTACTGAAGGTGAAATGGGCGCGATGCTAGGTCTGTCTGCAGACTGGGCTGTACGTGCAATCTCTGCAGTTGGTAACTACGGTGAAATTTTCGAGCGTAACATTGGTGAAAACACTCCTCTAGGTCTATCCCGTGGCGTTAACGCCCAGTGGAAAGACGGCGGTATCCTTTACGCTGCTCCAATTCGTTAAGCTTTAGCTAAACGAAATAAATGGGGCGCTCTTGAGCGCCCCATTTTATAACCCCACCTGAAATACCTTTCATAATATTAGATTTTGACTTCTATTCTGCTCACAAGGCTAGAATAGTTCCCGATCAATGATCAGAAAGTATGGTTCTGCTATGAGCACTACAAACACACACAGCAACCCTTTATTAAGGGCTTGGTATGATAAGGATACACGCTCCGTTATCATACAAGTCTTTGCCATGGCCGTGATCTTGGCGTTTTTCTACTATGTTATTAACAACGCGATTATCAACATGTCTAACTTGGGCAAAGACATCAGCTTCAGCTTCCTATGGCAGCCAGCAAGCTACGACATTAACCAACACCTAATCGAATACGATTCTCGTTCTAGCCACTTTACTGCATTGCTCGTTGGCTTAATCAACACGCTAATCATTGCAGCTGCTGGTATCGTATTAGCGACCATTCTTGGCTTTATCTTAGGTGTAATGCGCTTATCCAATAACTGGTTAACGCAAAAAATTGCTTACGTATATATTGAATTTGTGCGCAACGTGCCTGTGTTGCTACATATTCTATTGATCCACGGATTTATCATCTATTCACTTCCAAGGCCGAAGCAATCCATTAACATGGGTGATACCTTCTTCCTTAACAACCGTGGCTTACAATCTCCCAGCGCTGATTTTCAGCCCATGTTTTGGGGTGTATTCCTTGCCGTTGTGATCGGCGTTGCCTTTGCCATCTGGTTCAAGCGTTACGCACAACGTGTTCAAGATACAACCGGTAAAGTTTATCCAGTGTTGCTCATTAGCGTTGTTGCTATTGTTGTCGTACCTTGGGTTATTTATTTCTTGCTTGGCAGCCCAATTGAATGGGAAATACCGGCGCTAAAAGGCTTTAATTACAAAGGCGGCATGGTAATTCGCCCTGAGTTTATTGCCCTCTGGTTAGCCCTATCCTTTTATACGGCTGCTTTCATTGGTGAAAACGTTCGAGCGGGTATCATGGCCGTAAGTCATGGCCAAAGCGAAGCAGCGCACGCCCTTGGTATTTCCAAAGGTCGCACCCTACGTTTGGTAGTTATTCCTCAAGCTTTACGCGTGATCATTCCACCCCTAAACAGCCAATACCTAAACCTTGCTAAAAACTCCTCTTTGGCCATCGCCATCGGCTATATGGACGTTGTAGCAACTATCGGTGGTATTTCCCTCAACCAAACAGGTCGAGAGATGGAGTGTATGCTCATCGTTATGGGAATCTACTTGGTATTGTCATTAATCATTTCATCAGTCATGAACTGGTTCAATGATCGCATTCGTCTTGTAGAGCGATAGGAGAAATTACCATGACACAACAATATGCTCCGGGAACTCACCCGAACCTACCGCCACCATCCAACACCGTTGGTCCCATCCACTGGTTAAGGGAAAATCTGTTTTCCAGCATCGGTAACACTATTGTTACCTTTGTGGCACTATACCTATTGGTTCTATCTATTCCAGCCGCCTTAGACTGGGCTATTTGGGATGCAAACTTTACCGGTGAAAACCGTAAAGACTGTGACCTAGATGGCGCTTGCTGGGCCTTTGTAGGCGACCGTTTTAACTTGTTTATCTACGGTTTCTATCCTGCCGAAGAACGCTGGCGTGTAAACCTTAGCGGCGTCTTGCTAGTAATTGCTACGCTTGGTGTGCTTTGGGATAAGATGCCAGCCCGCAAAGCCATGATGTACTTTGCTGTTGCCTACCCGTTTATTGCCACTTGGCTGCTAACTGGCGGCTTGGGTCTAGAACCTGTTGGTACTGACAAGTTTGGTGGCTTAATGCTAACCCTAGTGGTGGGTATTACAGGTATCGTCTTCTCGTTACCCATCGGTATCCTACTAGCCCTAGGTCGACAGTCTGACCTAATAATTATCAAGTATTTCAGCATTGGCTTTATCGAATTTATTCGTGGTGTACCGCTAATCACCTTGCTATTCGTGGCTTCTACCATGTTGAGCTACTTCTTACCACCAGGCTCGTCTTTTGACTTGTTGTTGCGAGTTTTGATCATGGTGACCTTGTTTGCTTCCGCTTATATGGCCGAAGTAGTACGTGGTGGTTTGCAGGCTCTGCCAAAGGGACAGCTAGAGGCTGCTGACTCATTAGGTTTGAACTACAACCAAGCCATGCGCTTCATCATTTTACCACAAGCCCTAAAGATCTCTATCCCAGGCATTGTGAATACCTTTATTGGTCTCTATAAGGACACCACCTTGGTAATCATCATCGGCCTAATGGATCCATTGGGCATTGGCCGTGCTTCTGTTGCTCACCCAGATTGGTTGGGCTTATCTACAGAAGTGTATATGTTTGTAGCCGTTTTCTTCTTTATTTCGTGTTTCGGTATGTCACGCTACTCCTTACATTTGGAGAATAAGCTGCATACGGGCCACAAGCGATAACCATTTAAAAGGGGTTTCTCTATCATGTCAGAAACACAATCAACTTCAGTAGCTGAACACTGCATTCAGATTAAAAACATGCATAAGTGGTACGGTGATTTTCACGTACTTAAAGATATCAACCTAGACGTATGCAAAGGTGAGAAGATTGTTATTTGTGGACCTTCTGGTTCCGGAAAATCTACTATGATCCGTTGCATCAACCGTTTGGAAGAGCACCAGCAAGGTGACATCATTGTCGATGGCGTTGAACTAACTAACGACCTTAAAAACATTGATGCGGTACGTCGCGAAGTCGGCATGGTGTTTCAGCACTTTAACTTGTTCCCGCATCTAACCGTGCTAGAAAACTGCACCTTGGCACCAATTTGGGTACGTAAAACGCCTAAAGCAGAAGCTGAAAAAATCGCCATGGAATTCCTTGAGCGCGTAAAGATCCCTGAGCAAGCAGACAAGTACCCTGGTCAGCTTTCCGGTGGCCAGCAACAGCGTGTAGCCATTGCCCGTTCCTTGTGCATGCGTCCAAACATTATGCTGTTTGATGAACCAACCTCTGCCCTTGACCCAGAAATGATCAAGGAAGTACTAGACACCATGGTGGAATTGGCCAACGAGGGTATCACCATGTTGTGTGTAACGCACGAAATGGGCTTTGCTAAGCAGGTTGCCGACCGCGTTATCTTTATGGATGGTGGTGAAATCATCGAAGAAAACACTCCTGAAGAATTCTTCGAAAATCCACAGCATGATCGTACCAAGTTGTTCTTGAGCCAGATTTTGGGTCACTAATAACTAACTTTGCCACATTAGTAGCAAGCCAAAAAAGAGCCTAAGGGCTCTTTTTTATTGCCTAGGCTTTTTATACACTGAGGCTTATGACTTATAACACTGCCCAAAATGGCTTCGCCTTACCTTATTGGCACGACCATGTATCAATGCCACAACTGTCAC
>CALKFY010000051.1 GCA_938084925.1 uncultured Pseudomonadales bacterium | reverse complement strand
CGTACATTTGGATGTACGTGGTTTGTCTAGCGTGACTGATTACATGGTGATTGCTACAGGCACCTCTAACCGTCATGTAAAATCCTTGGCAGAAGAAGTATCCTTCAAGGCCAAGCAAGCAGGTTTCGCACCTTTGAGTGTTGAAGGTGAGATGAATAGCGATTGGGTTTTGGCTGATTTGGGTGACGTTATTGTCCATGTTATGCAAACCGACGCACGTGGTTTTTATGACCTAGAGCGTTTGTGGGATCCTGCTCTACAAGACAATGCTCCTGAAGCCTTGTTAGCTGACGACTAAGTCCGCAAACGATGAAAATTAAGCTGTTGGCGGTAGGCACTAAAATGCCCAGCTGGGTAACCACAGGCTACCAAGAATATGCCAAGCGCCTGCCATCTGATATGCAGCTGCAATTGCAGGAATTACCGTTGGGATTCCGTGGCAAAAGTGCTGATCCAGCTAAAGCTATGCAAAAAGAAGGCGAGTCTATGCTCGCCGCCATAGGCAACGGCGACCGAGTCGTGGCTTTAGATGTGTTGGGTAAACCATGGAGTACCGAGCAGCTAGCCGAGCAATGTGCTGATTGGCGCATGGACGGGCGTAACGTCAGCCTGCTGGTTGGTGGCCCTAATGGCTTAGCTCCGGAATGCTTAGCAAGGGCTGATCAAAAATGGTCTTTATCACCCTTGACCTTGCCACATCCCCTAGTGCGCGTACTGCTGGCAGAGCAGCTGTACCGTGCTTGGACCATCCTTAATCACCATCCTTATCATAAGTAGGCCAATCCATGCCCTGGTCTAATATGAATGCCAAACAACGGGAAAACGATCGCTTTCAAGTACGTTTGTGGTTTGCCCTTGGCGTGATTGTTTTGGTATTTGGTGTGTTGATAGGCCGTATGGCGTATTTACAAATTTTCCAACATCAACACTTTTTGACTGAAGCTGAGGATAACCGCCAGCAGCTGCAGCCTATTGCCCCCACGCGTGGTTTGATCTATGACCGTAAAGGGCGTTTGTTAGCTGGCAATAGGGCAACACATAGTGTGACCTTGGTACCAGAACAGCTGCTGGGTGGTAAACAGGGTGTTGATGACACCATCGCCCAGCTACAAAGCATTATTGATATTGATGACAGTGACATCAAACGCTTTAAGCGTCGCCTGCGTCAGGCCCGTAAGCCTTATAGTTCAGTGCCCTTGCGGTATCGTTTAAATGATCAAGAGATTGCCCAAATCACGGTTAATCAGCATGTGTTACAAGGCGTACGAGTAGAAGCGGAACTAGTGCGTTACTACCCATTCGATAATGGTTTTGTACATGCTCTTGGTTATGTCGGACGTATAAATGATCGTGAAATGGCGCGCTTAGACCCGGTTAATTACAGTGATACGCATCACGTTGGTAAACTGGGTGTAGAAAAATACTATGAAGCAGATTTGCATGGTCAGGTAGGTTATCAAACCGTAGAAACCAATGCTCGTGGTCGCGTGTTGCGGGTATTAGAAAGGCAGGAACCTGTGCCAGGTAGCAGCATTGCTCTGCACCTGGATGCCATGTTGCAGGCCAAGGCCGTAGAGTTATTGGCTGGTAAGCGTGGCTCAATTGTGGCTCTTGACCCGAACACGGGGGGGGTTTTGGCGATGGTGAGTGCGCCTAGTTATGGCGCTAACCAATTTGTTACGGGTATCAGTAGCAAAGCCTATGGCGAGCTAAGAGAGTCCGATGAATTACCACTATTTAACCGCGCCTTAAGAGGCCGCTACCCGCCAGCGTCAACGGTCAAGCCAGTAATTTCCTTAGCTGCTATCGACACCAAAATCATCAACCCTAATTACACCATCTTGGACCCAGGTTACTATCAGTTGACTGAAGGAGGGCGCTTGTATCGTGACTGGAAAGAGGGCGGTCATGGTCGAGTTAATTTGCACAAATCCATTGTTGAATCGGTAGATACCTATTATTACGACATCGGTCACAGAATGGGTAACGTACCCATGACCAGCTATATGGCCAAGTTTGGCCTTGGGCAGGTGACCATTGCTGATCAACCAGAAGCCTTAAAGGCCGTATTGCCTACCAAAGAATGGAAGCGTGCTTTTCGTAATGCCTCCTGGTTCCCGGGTGATTCTTTAAACATGAGTATCGGTCAGGGTTTCTTATCAGCAACACCTCTGCAGATGGCCACCATGACTATGGTGATGGCCAACAAAGGTAAGTGGCACCAGATACGTATGATCAAAGATATGAACGGCCAAGAGGTGACGCAAGTGAGTCAGCTAGGTCGTAAGGATCCGGTCATGCTAGATGACGTTAAGCTAAATCGTGATAGTTATTGGGATCGTATCCATAAAGCCATGATAGCCGTTATGCATAGCAACACGGGTACTGCACGCCGTAGTGGTGCAAATAGTAGCTATCAAATTGCAGGTAAAACCGGCACCGCGCAGGTTACGGGTATTAAGCAAGACGAAGAATACGATGCAGAAAAAATTGCTGAACGCCTGCGAGATCACGGTTTGTTCGTGGGTTGGGCACCAGCTAAGAAGCCTGAAATAGTGGTTGCCATCATCGTTGAAAACGGCGGTGGTGGTAGTTCCGCAGCGGCACCTTTGGCACGCAAGTTATTTGATTCCTACCTATTGGCTCCTGCCAAAGACAAATCAAAGGATAATAGGGAGGCAAGCGATGGCTGATTTTCAGCGCTCTGTCCCTGATACGGTTAAGTTCTTGCGACGTGGGCCGAGTATCTTGGCGCGTAGCCGTATTGATTTGTGGCTGCTGTTCCCAGTGTTATGCATTATGGCATTGGGCTTGGTTGTGCTTTATTCCGGTGCTGGGGCTAGTCAGGAAGCTGTTGATAAACAGTTACTACGCTATGGCGTGGCCATGTTGGGCATGTTAATCATGGCGCAGATCAATCTCCGTGAATTAGAGCGTTTTGTACCTGTGCTTTATGTCATCGGCATACTGTTATTGGTTGGCGTGTTGCTATTTGGTGTGGGGGCAAAAGGTGCCCAGCGTTGGCTACAAATTCCGGGTGGGCCACGCTTTCAGCCATCTGAACTACTCAAACTAGCGGTGCCTTTAACAGTGGCTTGGTATCTAGCTGGTAAGCCAAGACCACCTAGTTTGCTACATACTCTAGTGGCTTTTGCCTTGGTAATGGTGCCCGTGTTATTAATTGCTAAGCAGCCAGATCTAGGTACCTCGGTACTGATTGGTGCATCGGGTATTTTTGTTATCTTTTTTGGTGGTCTCTTGTGGCGTTATGTTGTGTTAGCAATAGTGGCTGCCGCTGCCGCTATGCCGGCCCTGTGGATGGTGATGCATGATTATCAAAAACAGCGGGTAATGACTCTTTTGAATCCAGAAAGCGACCCCTTAGGAGCTGGCTGGAATATTATTCAATCGAAAATTGCTATTGGTTCGGGTGGCCTAACGGGCAAGGGGTGGTTGCAAGGTACCCAGTCCCATTTGGACTTTTTACCAGAAACCCACACGGATTTTATCATTGCCGTATTGGCGGAAGAATTTGGTTTGTTGGGTGTGCTACTACTGATGTTTTTGTATGCTTTTGTGTTGATTCGTGGGTTGATTATTGCGGGTAAAGCCAAGGATCCTTTTAGCCGCATGCTGGCGGCCAGTTTGACCCTGACTTTCTTTGTTTATCTGGTAGTTAACATCGGTATGGTGAGTGGCTTGTTGCCGGTAGTGGGCGTGCCATTGCCTCTGGTGAGCTATGGTGGCACCTCGGCGGTAACCTTAATGTTGAGCATCGGTATGCTTATGTCGATTAGAGCCCAGCGCACGTCTAGGCGGCTACGCAAGGTTAGGTAGCAGAGACTGGCTTTTGCCACAGACAAGTGCCTGTCCCGTGTGTTAGGGGACAGGCACTTTTTATCCGCTACGCAGATAAATAGGAGCCAGTCCCCGTATACTTTGGAGGTTAAACGTAAACTTTCGGCAGACGTAAGCCCACACGAGTCATCAGTTCATAACCAATGGTGCCCATGGTTTCAGCTACTTCGTTGGCACTGAGTTCAGGTCCCCAAAAGCATACGGGGCTACCTACATCCACACCTTCTATATCCGTGACATCGATGGTAATCATGTCCATGGATACACGACCAATTAGGGATGCGCGCTGATTGTTAACCAACAGCGGTGTGCCAGTACCAGCGTGGCGTGGGTAGCCATCGGCATAGCCCATAGCCACAGTAGCAATGGTAGAGGGACGCTTCGCAGTCCAAGACTGGCCATAACCAACACTCTCACCGGCCGCGACTTGGCGTAAAGAAATCACCGCAGAGTTGAGGGACATAACCGGGGTTAGGCCCTTATTGCTAGGGTGATCCCCATTCAAAGGCGTATTGCCATAGAGCATGAAACCAGCACGGTTCCACGTACCATGGGCTTCTGGCCAGGCTAAGATGCCGGCCGAGTTAGCAAGGCTAAAAGGCATATCTTTGTTGGGCATATGGTCATGGAAGAACTGAATTTGTTGACGGGTAAAGTCGTTGTTCAGTTCATCGGCACAAGCAAAGTGGCTGGCCATAACCATGCCTTCAGCGACGTTGGGGCTGGCTTCTAGCTTACCCATTAGCTCCGCTAAACGAAACGGAGCAAGGCCTAGGCGATGCATGCCGGTATCCATTTTTACCCACACTTGAACGGGTTGCTTTAGCGTGGCATTGATGATGGCGTCTACCTGCCTAGGGTCTTCTACTATCAGCCAAAAATCTTGCTCAGCAGCGGTAACTACTTCGTCGTCGGTGAAAGCACCTTCTAACAACAAGATAGGCTTACTGATGCCAGCTTGGCGTAGCTGCAGGGCTTCTTCTATACATGCCACGCCAAAGGCGGGAGCAAGGTCGTCAAGAGCGCGTGCGCAGGCTACAGCACCATGGCCATAAGCATCAGCCTTGATGATGGCCATAGTTTTGGATGCTGGTGCTAAATCGCAGGCCCACTGATAATTACTGCGCAGGGCCTGTAGGTCTACCTTGACGTGACTAGGGCGAGCCATAACTATTCCTTAAAAGTCGTACTTGCCAGCACTGTATAGCTTAGCGGCCTTTTCCCATACAGGGCCAGGTGCGCCGTCGCCAACAGGCTTGCCGTCCAGTTCAATGACTGGGGCAATTTCTTTACTGGAGCTAGAGATCCAAATTTCGTCAGCATTACGTACTTCGTCCATGGTTACAATACGTTCTTCCACAGGGATAGAGCCATCGTTGTTCAGCACGCCCAAAGCGATTAGACGGGTAATGCCTGGTAGGATCTGATCGTCTAGCGGTGGGGTGATAACCACACCATCTTTTACGATATAAGCGTTACATGCGCCACACTCAGTTAGTTCGTTGTCAGCGTTGTATAACAATACTTCGCCATTACCTTGGGCATAGCCTTGCTGGTAGTGCATGACGTTGCCTAGCAAAGAGATAGACTTGATG
>CALKFY010000050.1 GCA_938084925.1 uncultured Pseudomonadales bacterium | reverse complement strand
AAACACGGCTACCAGCAGCTGGGTGTAGAGGTTTATGGTGGTGCTTTGTTACATCCTTGGTTCGATCGAGATTTGTCTTTGGCTGGACGTGTCGTTGGGCGTTGTGCTAATGGCCAATTGGAAACGGCCTTAGTTGATTTTCAACGCCCCATTGCCTGTATTCCTAGCCTAGCGATTCATCTAAATCGCGAGGCCAATAAGGGGAGTACCATTAATGCGCAGACAGACTTGCCCGTGTTGCTAGGGCAGGAGTTAGGTGGTGATTTTAATTTGCGTGAAATGCTCCTAGAACACCTTACCGAACAAGGCCAAGAGTTCGCCCAAGTATTGGACTATGAATTAAGCTTTTACGATACCCAAGCGCCTGCCTTGGTTGGTTGGCAGCAAGAATTTGTCGCCAGCGCCCGTTTGGATAACTTGCTGAGTTGTTATGTTGGCTTGCAGGCTTTGTTACAAGCCGAAAGTCAGCAGGGCATGTTACTAGTATGCAACGACCACGAAGAAGTGGGTAGCCAGACGGCAGAAGGTGCCCAAGGCAGCTTCTTGATGTCGGTGTTGCAGCGTATGTACCCAGTGGCAGAAAAGATGCATCAGGTTTTGCATCAATCAGTACTCGTTTCTACAGACAATGCGCATGGTGTACATCCTAATTTTGCCGGTAAGCATGATGAAAAACATGGCCCCAAGCTTAATGCCGGCCCAGTTATCAAGATTAATGCTAACCAGCGTTATGCCACCAATGCCGTGACTAGCTCTTTAATTCGAGAATTAGCCGAGCAACAAAACGTGCCTGTACAAGCCTTTGTGGTGCGCAGTGATATGGGTTGTGGAAGCACCATCGGTCCGATTACAGCGGCACAGTTAGGTATCAAAACCATTGATTTAGGTATGCCCACCTTTGCCATGCACTCTATCAGGGAAACGGCAGGCAGTCAGGATGTAGCCATGACTATTACTTTGTTAAAAGCTTTCTATGAAACTAATATCGCGGTGTGATCATGGCAACTGACAATGCTTATGATGAGCAACAATGGCATAGCTTCAATCCTGCCCTTGGGCATGGCTTAAAGCACGACCCCATGAAGGCCATTGTGGCGCCTAGGCCTATTGCTTGGGTAGCCAGCGTGAGTGAGCAGGGTATTCATAACTTGGCGCCTTACAGCTTTTTTAATCTACTTAGTGCCCAGCCGCCCCTGTTGATGTTTTCTAGTGAAGGTAGCAAAGACAGCTTAAGTAACATTAAGCAAACTGGAGAATTTACCATTAATCTTGTCACCCAAGACAACATGCAGATGATGAATTATTCATCAGCGTCCGTAGCGCCTGATGTGGATGAGTTTGAACTAGCACAAGTACCTTGGGCGAAGAGTGATCTAGTGGCGGCAAGACGGGTGATGGCTAGTCCAGTGAATATGGAATGCAAGCTTGTGGAAATCAAACCCCTAAAAGACATTGATGGTAAGGCACTTAATACCGCTATGGTGATCGGCCAGATAGTGAGGGTGCATATTAATCAAGCCTACCTGCAAGACGGCCTGTTCTCCATAACCGAGGCCGGCACCGTAGCCCGTGCGGGTTACCGCGGTGACTATGTGCCCGTTGATCGGGTTCAGGAGTTGCTGCGCCCGCGCGATTAGCGACCTTGTGCTAGGCGGTTTTTGGTTTTCGCCGTAGCAAGAGCCGTTAACGGGTCCTCGGGCCAGGGGTGCTTTGGGTAGCGTCCCTTCATTTCTTTTTTCACTTCTATGTAGGCATTGCGCCAAAAGTAAGCCAAGTCTTGGGTGATCGCTAAAGGCCGTCCAGCAGGTGAGAGTAGGTGTACTTGTAGGTTCACCTCGTAGGCTACTTTGGGTGCCTCTTGCATGCCAAACAATTCTTGTAGCTTCACTGCCAATACCGGTGGTTGCTGTGTGTAGTCGATACTATGACTATTGCCTGATGGTACTTGCAATCGCATTGGTGCCAGTTTTTTCATGTCTTGTTGTTGGGCAAAATTGAGCTGGTTTTGCAGTATGTCTAGTAGATCCAGTTTCGCCAACTGCTTAGCGCTGTTGATACCCGTCAGGTAGGGGCCAAGCCAATCTTGCACATGCTCCGTGAGCCAAGCGTGGCTGAGATTTGGCCAAGGGTTGTTATCGGCACTTGCATGCTGGTATAGCAAGCGTATGCGCGCTAACCATTGCTGCACAGGCGCTGTCCAATTTAGTGAAGCAAGGTCAGTGCTGGCTAAATAGTCACCAACGGCTTTGGTTTTTGCTTCTGGCTCTACGGGCTTTTGGTCATTTTGTTGCAACAGTAGCTGATTAAGCATGCGTGCTTGGTAGACGTCCAAACGATCCGTTTGCTGGTTCCATTGGCAAACTGCAGAATCTTGTATTAGGTGTGGCAAAGCTTGCTCTATATCGTCTAATGACAAGCTCACATAGCTGGATACCTGATCACGGCTTTGTTGAGCGGCAGCAAAGGTATTGATTGCCACTAGATAATCAGGTGCTGCTGATCTATGGGGCCAGGTGAGCTGAACACCACGTCCATTAGCAAGCTTGTAGTTCACCTTGTCCGCTTGCTGGTTTTGCTTTTGCCCAACCCTATCAGGCCAAGCTTTGGCGATGGCCATAGGTAGCCAGTTATTATCTGGTACCGGTGCTTTATTGCTAGTAGCTAGGCGTTTTGCTCGTTGTTGCAGTTGTGTCACTAAGCGCTTTTGTTCTTTGCTAAGGGGTTGTGATAGTGCTTCGGCAATGTCGGGATGAGTATTGCGTTGCGGGTGTTCGAGCTGGCTTATGAGCTGACAAGTTAGTTGTGACTGCCCAAGCTCGATACCGCTGATCAGTACTTGCGCCAAGCGTGGCTCTATACCGGTTGTCGCTATACGTTGTCCATGTTCTGTAAGGGCTAAACCATGCTCTAGCTGAGTAACGGCCTGCAGTTTTTTTAATAGTTTTACAGCTTGCTGCCAGGCTCCAGCAGAGGGCGCGTCCAGCCAGTCAAGTTCGTCCATGTGGCTATAACCACAAGCTAATAGTTGTAGCACTATACTGCTTAAATCGGAGCTTTTTATAGCGGGTTGGCTTTGTGGTGCTAATGCTTGCTGTTGCGTTTCACTCCATTGTCGGTAGCAATGCCCCGCTTGCAGGCGGCCAGCACGGCCGGCCCGTTGGGTGGCTGAGGAGGCACTAATCATACGGGTGTGTAAGCGTGTAAGACCACTGCCTGCTTCAAACAGGGCTTGTTTATGCAGGCCGGTATCGACAACACAGCCGATACCGTCAATGGTCAGGCTGGTTTCGGCAATATTGGTGGCCAATACCACCTTGCGTTGCCCTGCTGGTGGGGCGCTTATAGCTTGCCGCTGTTCGGCTAAGGTAAGCCGACCATAGAGTGGATAGATACTAAGATTATTACCTTCTAAATGTTGCAGTTGTTGCTGCAATCTTTGGATATCTGCTTGGCCGGGAAGAAATACGAGAATGTTGCCCGCTTGGTCAGTCAGTGCTTGTTCGACACTTTGCGCCCATATTTGCAAACGTTGCCTGGGTTCGGGTGTTGCGGCTAAATAATGATAGCTGATAGGGTACTGGCGGCCCTCACTAATAATTACGGGAACCGGGTCTAGATACTGGGCGAGTTTTCCTGTCTCCAAGGTGGCAGACATAACTAATAGTCGCACGGGGTCTTGGTCGCGAAATAGGGCATTGGTTTGCAAGCTTAAACTTAGACCCAAGTCAGCAGCTAAGCTACGTTCATGGAATTCATCAAAAATAATGGTGTGAACGCCCTCAAGGCTAGGATCCGTCTGTAACAAACGTAATAGTACGCCTTCGGTAATGACCTCTAAGCGGGTTTTGCTGCCCACTTTACTATCTTGACGCATGCGATAGCCAATACGCTCCCCGGGACTTTCTGCAAGCTGTTGAGCAAGAAATTCAGCTGTGTTCTTGACCGCTAGACGACGTGGTTCTAGTAGCAGGATGCGGCTAGAGCCGTGAGGATCTTGGTTTTCAAGCTGTTGTAACAGGTGCAAGGGAACTTGCGTCGTTTTGCCGGCCCCAGGAGGGGCTACGAGAATGGCGCGTTGGTGTTGGGTAAGGGCTGCATCAATTGCCCCCAGCACTTCTGTAACGGGAAGTTTCACAATAAAGACTGATTAAAAAGCCTTGAAGGTGAGAGTGGTGAGAGAACGGGATATACCTTCGATATTCAGTAGGTTGTCGTTAATGTAACGGCCTACATCTTCATTGGCAGGAATATAGATTTTCATTAGCAAATCATAGTCACCGCTGGTGGAATATAGCTCTGATGCTATTTCACGCTCATAGATAGCATCGGCAACGGCGTAGGTTTGACCAGGGTTGCAGCGAATTTGAACGAATACACAAGCCATAATTTTTTCCTATATAAATGGCAGATAAGATGGCTTCATTGTACACCTAATGCCGATTGATAGACAAAAAAACGGCCTCCAATGAGACCGTTATATTACGCAGGGTAGAGCGGCGTTAGAATTCGGCCCAATCACCCATGTCCTCATCAACTGGGGCTGCAACGTGAGCTTTGCTGCTTGCATGACGTGCTGGTGCGGTAGGCATGGCACCACGGCTTGGCTCAATGGCGTAGGTGCTTTGCGAGGTGAGACCGTTGCCATCGTTAACTTTGAAGAAGGAGATTTCTTCACGCAGATCTTGGGCTTGGTTGTTCAAAGCGTCACTGGCCGCAGTAGACTCTTCAACTAAGGCCGCGTTTTGTTGGTTCACGCTATCAAGCTGGGTAACGGCTTCGTTTACTTGCGTAATACTATTAGCCTGTTCGCGAGAAGCATGACTAATCTGGCCAACCAGCTCGGCAATGGATTCGATAGACTTAAAGATCTCATGCAAGGCGTCACCAGATTGGTTAACCAATTGGCTACCTTCGTTAACACGGCTGTTACTAGCTTCAATCAATACGCGAATCTCTTTCGAAGATTCCGCAGCGCGTTGGGCTAGTGTTCGTACCTCGCCGGCTACAACGGCAAAACCACGACCATGTTCACCGGCGCGGGCCGCTTCTACAGAAGCGTTCAAAGCTAGCAAGTTAGTCTGGAAAGCAATGCCATCAATTAAGGTAATGATATCAGCAATCTTTTGGCTAGATGCGTTAATCTGTTCCATTGCTTCTACAGCAGTCTGTACCACGCGAACACTTTCTTCGGCCTTGCTACGACTAGTGGTAACTAGAGAGTCTGCTTGGATGGCGTTACTGGCATTGGCTTCTACGGTAGAGGCCATTTCATTCATGCTAGCTGCGGTTTCTTCTAGGCTAGCTGCCTGCTCGTTAGTGCGCTCGGATAGCTGTAAGCTACCTTGGCTAATTTCACGGGCACCAGTACTTACCAAGTTAGCATTGCTAAGAATGTTAGATAGCGTGTCTTGCATGCGGTCTAAAGAAGTATTTAACGCGTTCTTAAGTTCGCCCAAGCGACCTGGGTGGTTGCCATTAATACGCAGGGTAACGTCACCTTGCGACATGGCTTCAGCAACATTACTGGTTTCTTCTAGGGCAGAACCGATAGCGCTAAGGCTGTCGTTGATATTGTTCTTGAGGAGCTCTAGATCACCTTCACCTTGTGCAGTAACGCGCTTGCTAAAGTCACCTTGGGCTACGGTTTGCATTACCTGACCAACGTCTACAAACATAGTGCTTACGCGTTCTACGGCACCGTTAACGGTAGTGGCAATAGCGCCATCGTGATCTGGATTCATGCGGCCGGTAAAGTCACCTTTGCCAACTTTGCCCATCACATCTTCTAAGGAATGCATAGTGCCTGTCATGGCATCAAGACTGGCGTTGATGTTTTCTAGGGTCACTGGGAACATACCACGTAAACCGGCAGGTAGTGCCTTACGTTCGTAATCACCTTCTTTTACTTTTTGGGCAAAAGCGTTGGCTTCACGTAATACGGTTTCCATTTGGTCTAAGGCTTCGTTGAAATTCCAGGCAATTTGGCCTAAGTCGTCTTCGGCACCAATGTTGGTGATACGGCCTTCTAGCTTGCCTTCTACTACATCTTCGGTAAAGGATTTGACTTTACCAAGTACATAGTTAGCACGGCTATTGGCCTTTAATACAGCAAATAGACAGAGTAAGGCAGCCACTGCAAGGGCACCCTGTAGATATAGGTCTGGGTACCAAATAGTAGCGGCAAAAGAACCGACTATACTTAGACCGGCAACACCAACGAGTGTATTAACCCTGGAGTTGGTAAACAAACTGATCATAAGTGGCTCCCAATTCGGCTAGCTTATCTTGTAATAATTTTGTACCGGCAGCAATTTGATCTTTTGCTGGTACACGGTTTTCTTCGGCGCGTAGAGCACCGTACAAGCCGGGGATGACTTGCATAGCTTTAGCGCTTGGTTTGCGACGTACAGAGTAATAACCAATGATTTGACCATTGGTGTCAAGGCTGGCTGTAACGTTAGCGTATACCCAATAGTAACTACCATCGGCGCTCATGTTTTTAACATAAGCGAAAATTTCTTCACCATTTTGAATGCGTTGCCACAGGAGGTTGAACACCGCGCGTGGCATGTCTGGGTGGCGAATGATGTTGTGTTGTTTGCCTAGTAGCTCTTCTTCTCGAAGGCCTGCAAACTCGTTGAAAATGCGATTGCCGTACGTGAGTCGGCCTTTGGTGTCTGTTTTGGAAACAATAAAATCCGTTTCGCGCATGACCAATTCTTTGTCTGTGGGGACAATGGTTTTATCTTTCACAATGTTATCCTGCTTGCTAATTAGCTTGCTTTGTTACTGCGTTTCTCAATAGCGGAGCGCCTACCGTATACTCAGTATTAACGCCAATTTACCCACATTAATAATTGTTTAGTGGGTAGTGTAAGTTTAAAGCATCTTACCTGAGTCTAATATATTAGGTTCTGCTAAGATTATCAAGAATAGTGATTGCATTTTTTATTAAAGGAATTAGGCACAAAAAAAGCGATTTATTATAAATCGCTTTGATTACTATCAGTTAATTGCTCTCTACCAGGCTAGAACTCGGCCCAATCTCCTATATCACTATCAACTGGGGCAGGAACGTGACGCTTGCTGTTTTCATGCTTAGCCGGTGCTGCTGGCATGCTCTGTTCAATCGCATAGGTAGTAGTCATTTGAGCGTCCTGCACCTTGAAATAGGAGATTTGTTCACGCAAATCTTGAGCTTGGTTATTCAAGGCATCACTAGCCGCGGTAGATTCTTCTACCAAAGCCGCATTTTGCTGGTTAACACTATCCAATTGTGTAACGGCTTCGTTTACCTGGCCAATGCTATTGGCTTGTTCACGAGAGGCGTGGCTAATCTGGCCAACCAAATCACTTACGGCTGCAATGGATTTAAATATTTCGTGTAGAGCTTCACCAGACTGGTTAACCAGTTGGCTACCTTCATTAACACGCGTGTTACTAGCCTCGATAAGGCCACGAATGTCTTTGGCTGCTTCTGCAGCTCGTTGGGCTAGGGTGCGTACCTCACCGGCCACTACCGCAAAGCCACGGCCATGTTCACCAGCACGGGCCGCTTCAACAGACGCGTTCAGTGCCAATAGGTTAGTCTGGAAGGCAATGCCATCAATCAAGGTGATGATGTCGGCGATCTTTTGGCTGGACTCACTAATTTGATCCATCGCGGTAACAGCGGTCTGCACAACGGCTACACTCTGTTCAGCCTTTATGCGGCTATCTTGTACTAGAGTATCAGCTTGTGTGGCGTTGGAGGCGTTGGCTTCAACAGTAGAAGCCATTTCGTTCATACTAGCTGCTGTTTCCTCCAGGCTTGCCGCTTGCTCATTGGTGCGTTCTGATAGCTGCAAACTACCTTGGCTAATTTCACGAGCACCGGTACCAACAAGGTTGGCGTTGGTCATGATGTTGGCAAGGGTATCTTGCAAACGTTCAAGGGAACGGTTCAACGAAGACTTAAGATCGTTTAGTCGGCCTGCATGGTTACCATTGATACGGTGGGTAACATCGCCGTTCGCCATGGCTTCAGCAACTTGCGCGGTTTCGTCAATCGCTGATTCAATTGCTTCGACGCTGGCATTTATATTACTCTTAAGGACTTCTAATTGGCCTTCGCCCGAAGCAGTAACACGTTGGCTAAAGTCACCTTGAGCGACGGTTTGCATAACTTCGCCGATATCTATAAACATGTCATTCACTTGGATAACAGCTTGGTTGACGGTGTTAGCAATGGCACCATCTCTTTCTGGATTCATGCGGCCAGCAAAGTCACCACGGCCAACTTTAGCCATAACGTCTTCTAGGCTATGCATGGTGTCAGTCATGCTTTCTAGGCTGGCGTTAATGTTATCTAACGTTCTCGGGAACATGCCGCGCAAACCATTAGGTAGCGCTTTACGCTCATAGTTGCCTTGCTGAACTTTCAAGGCAAAGGCATTACATTCGCGCATTACCGTTTCAACTTGGTCCATCGCTTCGTTGAAGTTCCAGGCTATTTCGCCTAGTTCATCAATTTCACCAATGTTAGTGATACGGCTTTCAATATCGCCATTCACTACATCGTGAGTAAAGTTTTTAATTTTGCTCAGCATTTTTTGCTGACGCTGTTGGTCTTGTTGCTGCATGGCAAAGGCAATAAGGGCGATAACCGCTAAACCGCCTTGTAACCAAATATTGGGATACCAAATGCTGGCAGCAATAGTGGCAAGAACGGTAATAAGTAACAGCATACTTGGCCAATTAACCTTGGAGCTGGTAGACGAGCTGGTCATAGCTAACTCCCAATTCATTTAATTTGGCTTCCAGTGCAGCAGTGCCTGCAGCAATCTGGTCTTTAGCAGGGTGCTTCTGTTCTTCAGCAAGCAGGGCTGCATATACAGACGGGATAATTTCCATGGCGGCAGCACTTGGTTTACGACGTACCGAGTAGAAGCCAACGATGTTACCATTGATGTCTAGGCTGGCCGTTACATTGGCGTAAACCCAGTAGTAACTGCCGTCTCTACTCATGTTCTTTACATACGCAAAAATTTCTTCGCCGGCATTAATGCGAACCCACAATAGGTTGAATACGCAGCGTGGCATGTCGGGATGGCGAATAACGTTGTGTTGTACGCCAAGAATCTCTTCCTCAGTGTAACCAGCAAATTCAAAGAAAATGCGGTTGCCGTATGTAATGCGTCCTTTTGGGTCAGTCTTGGAAACGATGAAATCGTCTTCACGCATGACCTTTTCATGGTCTATTGGTTGTATGCTTTTATCTTTCACTGGGGCATTCCTGTTCCATAATTCAATAACAGGTTAAGGTTTACAACTAGTGCGGTTAGCGCTGTGCGAGCCGTTAGCCAAATTTAGCTAGTCTGGTTCAGTCTGCTGCAAGGACTTGCCCCATGCAAGGGAGCGAGGTGGAGGTGGTGAGTGCTAGCGGTCATTTATTGTCTTTAATTGATTTCGATCAAGTTACCGTTGCTTTTATCAAGGTTTCAACTGGGCGTGAAATCTGCTACAAAGGGCGACTGCAAAATTATAGGTGCCAAAGACCATGAATTTAATACCTGAACTGACTGCAAAAGCAGCTACTTACACAGCTTTACGACGCGATATACATGCCCACCCAGAATTGGGTTATGAAGAAGAGCGTACCGCAGCTGTTGTCGTGCAATGGTTAAAAGAGCGTGACATTGAAGTACATGAAGGTATTGGTAAAACGGGTGTAGTAGGTGTTATCAAAGGCAACCAAGACGGGCCTGGTTTAGCTATTCGTGCCGATATGGATGCACTACCGCTGCAAGAAGAAAACAACTTTTCCCACGCCAGTACTCATGCCGGCAAGATGCACGCCTGTGGTCATGACGGTCATACCGCTAGCCTAATGGCAGCAGCTGACTACATTAACCAGAATCGTGATTTTGCTGGCACCTTATATTTGATTTTCCAACCAGCTGAAGAAGGCGGTGGTGGGGCTAAAGCTATGATGGATGATGGCCTGTTTGAACGATTTTCTATTGATGAAATATATGGCTACCATAACTGGGCAGGTTACCCCGAAGGTCACGTTGCTCTAGCGCCTGGCCCCGTGATGGCATCTGCTAACGAATTTAAGGTAACCATCACAGGTAAAGGTACTCACGCTGCGATGCCGCACCTAGGCGTTGATAGCTTGTTGGTTGCCTCTCATCTAGTGCAGGCCTTTCAGTCTATCGTTAGTCGTAATACGGCGCCTTTGGAGGCAGTAGTCCTATCAACTACAAAGATTGTGGCTAGTGACGCAACAAATATTATTGCCGATACCTGTGCCATGGAAGGTACAGTGCGCTGCTTTACCGAAGAAAACTTGGTTATGGTAGAAGAGCGTATGGCTAAGTTGACGGCGGAACTATGTAGCGCTTTTGGCAGTCGCGGTGAACTGCATTTTGAACGCGCTTATCCAGCAACTGTGAACCATGTCGCGCAAACTGAGCATGCTGCTCGAGTAGCGGAGCAGGTGGTGGGTGCTGAGAGAGTGGCAGCGTTTACTCCAACTATGGGGTCTGAAGACTTTAGCTTCTTTTTACAAGCAAAGCCGGGTTGTTATTTGATGATTGGCAATGGTGATGGTGAACACCGTGATGCTGGGCACGGCCTAGGGCCTTGTGCACTGCACAACCCTAGCTATGATTTTAATGACGGTTTGATTCCCGTTGCTGCCAGTATTTGGGTGGCTTTGGTAAATGATCGTTTAGGACCTAATGGCATCCCAACAGCTTAAAGATATTTATAGTCGCCTGCGCAAAGCTCGACTTTGCGTAGGTAATGATTTCAATCATGGTGAAATAATTTTCAGCGATTGAAAATATTTTTCATCTGATGTAATATTTTTCGCCATGAGCGATAAAAACAATAAGTCCATCGATTCCGAACAACTCGACTTGGCAACAAGGGCGGCGTGGTTAAGTTATATTGGTGGATACACCCAAGGCGAAGTCGCCAAACGCCTACAAGTTTCTCCTGTTAAGGCACACCGTTTAATTCAGCAGGCCCAGCAATTGGGTATGGTGAAAATATTTATTGAAGGTGCGGCCGCTAGCTGTACGGCCATGGAAGAAACTCTTATCCAGCGTTTTGGTTTGCAATCATGTTTGATAGTGCCACTGTCCGATGATGATCAGCATAATGAACTACGCGGTTTCAACGAAGTTGGTGCCGGTGCCGCCTGTTTTTTCCATAAGCTATTAGAGCAGCTGCCTGCGGGTTCTCATGTGGGTATTGGTAAAGGCCGTTCCCTCACTGCCATGGCTGAGCGGTTACCTACCATGAGCCGCTCTGACCTCGTGTTCGCCTCCGTATCTGGTAGTTTTACCCGCAAGTTTTCGGCTAACCGTCTAGATGTAGTGCATTCCTTAGTCGAGCGTACTGGTGGTGAGGGTTACTTTATGCCCATGCCTTATCTTGCCAAAGATGACCAAGAACGTGACATGCTGATGTCACAGCCTAGTGTGCAAGATAGCCTGCAGTTGGCTCGTGATGCCGATTTATACGTAGTAGGCATTGGTGCACTTAAAAACAACCATTATTTAAACAGTGTTGGCCTAGTCAGTGATGATGACCTAGAAGAGTTGCGTGGGGCAGGTGCCGTGTGTGACTTGATAGGTAGTTTCTATGACGCTCACGGCCAGGCTGTGGATAGTCCAGTAAATCATCACGCCTTAGGTATTGATGCCGAAGATATGGCAAATAAGCGAGTTATGGCCGTGGTGGCTGGATTAGGCAAAGAAACAGCTATCTTGTCAGCTTTGCGTTCGCAATTGCTGACGGATCTAGTTATGGACGAGGTCACAGCCAAAGCGCTGCTGACCATTGAGGAGAGTTAAGCATGACACAGTCTGTGTCCAGTGCGCCTGTTGTGGCCCTGCATAATCAAACAAACGGGCAACAAAATAGTCATAGCCCAGCACGAGGCAATGCCCACGGCGTTGTGCGTAATCCTGGTTTGGCCTTTGATGCAGATTGTTTTGCCGGTATGCGGGTTAACCGCAGTGCTACTGAACGTCGTGCCGCTAGTTATGGCAACCGCCGTAGTATTAAAAAGCAACAGCAAGCCGCATGGCTTTTGAAAGCCATTACCTTAATTGATTTAACCACCTTGTCAGGTGATGATACGGAAGCTCGAGTACGTCGCTTGTGTGAGAAAGCCAAGCATCCGTTGAGCAAAAAACTGCGTGAGCAATTAGGTATGGGGGATTGGCAGGTGAGCACTGCAGCTGTGTGTGTTTATCACGATATGCTAAAAGCTGCGTCTCAGGCTCTTGATGGCTCTGGCGTACACTTGGCTGCAGTGTCTACCGGTTTTCCAGCAGGCCTATCGCCTTTGCCGTTACGTTTACAAGAAATTAGCTGCTCGGTGGCTGATGGTGCCGATGAAATTGACATCGTCATTAGCCGTCGCCAGGTGCTAGAAGGCAACTGGCGTGGCTTATACGACGAAATTAAAGCTATGCGTGAGGCCTGTGGTGACGCCCATATTAAGACCATACTAGCTACTGGCGAATTAGGTAACCTTACCAATGTCGCCAAGGCTTCCATGGTTTGTATGATGGCTGGGGCTGACTTTATCAAAACCTCCACGGGTAAGGAGAGCGTGAATGCCACCTTGCCAGTGAGTCTCACTATGGTGCGGGCTATTCGTGATTATTTAGATATGACGGGTTATCAGATTGGTTTTAAACCTGCTGGTGGTGTTAGCGATGCCAAGACCGCATTGTTATATATGACCATGATGAAAGAAGAGCTAGGCGAGCGCTGGTTGCAACCGGACTTATTCCGTTTTGGTGCGTCTAGTTTACTAGGCGACATAGAGCGCCAGCTTGATCACTATGCGAGTGGCTATTACTCCGCTGCTTACCGACATTCAATGGGCTAGGCCACTATGACACTTATGCAAGAATTTCAAAATTTAGACTATAGCAGTGCCCTAGAAAGTGCTGCCGAAGCCGAAGCCTGGCTGGCCCAACAAAACGCTCACTTTGGTCATTTTATCAACGGTGAGTGGCTCGCAGATTGCCATGCTGAAACAATGGCTGTGACCAATCCTGCTTCAGATGCTAACTTGGCTACCATTGAGCTGGCCGATAGTAATACCGTTGATACAGCTGTTGCTGCCGCAAGAAATGCTTTAGCCGGATGGCAAGCCATAGGCGGTATGGGACGAGCTAAAGTGCTTTATGCACTAGCCAGAGGCTTGCAGAAGCATGCGCGCTTGTTTGCCGTGCTAGAAACTCTCGATAACGGCAAGCCTATTCGCGAATCTCGCGATGCAGATGTGCCGCAAGCAATACGCCATTTTTATCATCATGCTGGTTGGGCTAAGTTACAAGAGCAAGAATTTACTGCATACCAACCGGTTGGCGTAGTAGGGCAAATCATCCCTTGGAATTTTCCATTATTGATGCTGGCTTGGAAAATTGCTCCAGCATTGGCTATGGGCAACACTCTAGTACTTAAACCTGCTGAGCAAACACCGCTAACGGCCATGCTATTCGCGCATTTATGCGAACAGGCTGGTGTGCCAGCTGGTGTGGTTAATATTGTTAATGGGGCTGGTAATACTGGCGCTTTATTAGCCGCTCACGAAGACATCGATAAGGTCGCCTTTACGGGTTCTACCCCCGTGGGTAAGGCTATCCGTCAAGCTACTGCCGGCCAAGGTAAGAAACTGTCTTTGGAGCTAGGTGGTAAATCAGCTTTTATCGTCTTTGAAGATGCTGACCTAGATGCCGCCGTAGAAGGTATCGTGGATGCTATCTGGTTTAATCAGGGTGAAGTTTGCTGTGCCGGCTCTCGCTTATTAGTACAAGCCAACGTTGAACAAGCTTTGTTGAAAAAGCTTAAGCAACGCATGCAAAACCTTAACCATGGTAATCCTCTGGATAAGTCCATTGATGTGGGTGCTATGGTTAGTAAAACCCAATTTCAACGTGTTAGCAGCATGGTGGCCAGTGGCCTAGAAGAGGGTGGTGATTTATATCAATGTGCACAACCTAATGCTGACAGTAACTATTACCCACCTAGTTTGATTACCGATGTCGAGCAAAGCCATCCTTTGGCACAAGACGAAATTTTTGGCCCTGTATTAGTAGCCATGAGTTTCCGCACCCAAGGTGAAGCTGTGGCGATGGCCAACAACAGTGTTTATGGTTTAGCGGCCAGTGTATGGAGTGAAAATATTAACCGTGCTCTCGACGTAGCGCCAAAGTTACGTGCTGGTGTGGTGTGGATTAATGCTCATAATCAGTTTGATGCCGCCTGTGGTTTTGGTGGCGTAAAGGAATCCGGTTACGGTCGTGAAGGCGGTAAAGAGGGTTTGTACGAATACCTCAAGCCAGCTGGCTTGCAGGCCCAAACAGCCTTACCAAAAGTTGCTGTTAAAAGCGTCGCTTCTGACACTGATCTAGGTATTGATCGTACACAAAAATTCTATATTTCTGGTAAGCAGGTACGTCCTGATTCAGGCCACAGTGCAGCTATCTATAATGCCCACGGTGAAGTGGCAGATTGGATCGGTATTGGCAGCCGCAAAGATGTCCGCAATGCTGTGGCAGCGGCGGTTAAAGCTAGTGCGTGGTCAGGTAGTACAGGGCATCTACGTGCACAGATACTTTATTATATGGCTGAGAATTTTGCCCTAAGAGAATCTGAGTGGGTGGCCAGATTACAAGATATGACAGGCCAAACTGCTGCTCAAGCGGAAGCTGAATTTAGCGCCAGTTTAGAGCGTTTGTTTACCTATGCGGCATGGGCTGATAAGTATGATGGCCAAGTGCATGATGCGCCCTTTAGGGGCGTTACCATGGCATTACCAGAGCCTAAGGGCGTACTTGCTATTGTGGCGCCAGAACAACAACCTCTATTGAGCCTAATAAGCTTGTTAGGTCCTGCGCTGGCCATGGGCAACCGCGTGGTATTGGTACCGAGCGAACGCTTTGGCAATTTAGCACTGGATCTAATTCAAGTTTTAGAAACCTCGGATGTTCCAGCTGGTGTGGTGAATATTATCACCGGACCACGGCAAGACCTAGCTAAGCATATGGCAGGCCATGCAGAAATAGATGGTTTCTGGTGCTGGGCCGATGCTAGTACCGTGAAACAAGTGGAATTTGTTAGCGCTGAAGATTTGAAACCAACCTGGTGTCATGATGAATATGACCGAGATTGGCTATGCAATAGGCAAGGTGAAGGGCAAGAGTTCTTACGCCAAGCCACTCAAGTGAAGAATGTTTGGGCACCTTATGGCGAATAGCTTCGGCTAGGGTTATGAATGTCTAAAGTATAAAACGAAAATCGGATTAGCCGATATTTTAAACTAGGAGAAAATAATGCAAAGTACTCTGCTCAATAAAATGGTTAAAGGCTTAAGCCTAGCCGTAGCAACTAGTGCCGTATCCCTATCTGCCATGGCCGCTGATGTTGCGCCTGCGGTAGTTTACAGTGATGCCGGTAAATTTGATAAGTCCTTTAGTGAAGCCGTTTGGAACAACGGTGTTAAGCGTTTTATGGACGAAACTGGTATTGAAGTTAAAGAAGCTGAGCCTACTAACCTAGCTCAGGTAGAACAGTACCTTAAACGTTTAGCTAAGCGTGGTAACAGCCCAATCGTTGCGGTAGGTTTTTCCCAAGCTAACGCTGTAAGTGCTGCTGCTCAAGCTTACCCAGATGCTCAATTCACCTTGATTGACATGGTGGTGCCTGAAGCCAACGTACAAAACGTGGTATTTAAAGAGCACGAAGGGTCTTTTTTGGTAGGTGTTTTGGCGGCAATGAAGTCTGAATCCAACGTAGTTGGTTTTGTTGGTGGTATGGATATCCCACTAATTTCTCGCTTCGGTTGTGGTTATGAGCAGGGTGCCAAGTACCAAAATGCTGACGTTAAGGTATTGGCTAACATGACCGGTTCCACGCCAGCTGCGTTTGGTAACCCATCTAAGGGTGCCGAGCTAACTCGTACACAAATGGAAGGTGGCGCTGACGTAATCTTTGCCGCTGCCGGTGGTACTGGTAACGGTGTTTATCAAGCTGCTGCAGATGCCGGCAAGTACGCTATCGGTGTTGACTCCAACCAAAACCACTTGCACCCAGGTGTAATGTTAACCTCCATGGTTAAGCGTGTTGGTGAAGCGACCTACCAGAGCTACAAAGCAGCACAAAACGGTACTTGGGCTCCAGGTGTACAGGTTATGGGTCTAGCTGAAGGTGGTGTTGATTGGGCTCTAGATGAGCACAACCGTCCTCTAGTAACCGCTCAAATGGAAGCGCGTGTTAACGATGTGAAGGCCAAGATTATTGCTGGCGAAATCGTTGTGCACGATTACATGAGTGACAACACTTGTAACTACTAATTAGTAGTTACCTTTGTCATTGCGAGGCCCGTAGGGCCGCAGCAATCTTCGCCAGCGTCTGGTTGTTTAGAGATTGCTTGGCGTTGCTCGCAATGACGTCAGTGCAGTCATTACTTGGTGTTGCTAGGTAATGACTGCTTTGTTGTTTTTCTTCTGCACTTATTTGAGTTCAACGGAAAAATAATGCTATTCCTAGAATAGAAAAGTAGGAATTAATATGAGCTTTGCTATAGAGCTGCAAAACATCGATAAGCGCTTTGGTGCTGTGCGAGCCAATGACCAGGTTACCATGCAGGTGGAGCAGGGTAGCATTCACGGTATTGTGGGCGAGAACGGTGCCGGTAAATCCACTTTAATGAGTATCCTATACGGCTTTTATCAAGCTGATTCGGGCAGCATTAAGGTGTTTGACAAAGAATATTGGTTTAATGATTCCCAGCAAGCCATCGCGGCTGGTATCGGTATGGTTCACCAACACTTTATGTTGGTTGATAATTTCACCGTATTGGAAAATGTCATTTTGGGTGCCGAAGGTGGCTACCTGTTAGCAGATGGCATTGCCAAGGCTCGCAAAGAACTACAGCGCTTGGCCAACGAGTATGGCTTGGATGTTGACCTTGATGCCACTATCGATTCCCTTTCTGTAGGCTTACAACAGCGTGTTGAAATACTTAAAGCCTTATACAAAGGTGCCAAAATTCTCATTTTAGATGAGCCAACAGGCGTATTAACCCCACAAGAAACAGATGAGCTGTTTAAGATTTTTGCGGCCCTCAAAGAGCAGGGTGTCACCATTGTACTGATCACCCACAAGCTACGTGAAATTATGTCCGTGACTGATCAAGTGTCGGTTATGCGCCAAGGTACTATGGTAGCGCATGTGCAAACAGCTGAGACCAGTGAAGGTCAGTTAGCCGAGTTAATGGTAGGGCGTAAGGTATTACTTGATGTGAGCAAGGGTGAGTCTGAGCCTGGCCAAGTTTTACTGAAGGCTAAGCACATTAACTGGCAGGATCATCACGCAGTGCCACGTTTAAAAAACATCAACTTGGAGCTACGCGCTGGTGAAGTATTAGGTGTTGCAGGTGTTTCAGGCAATGGTCAAAGTGAGCTTTTGCAGGTGTTGTCTGGTATTAGCCCTATTCAGCAAGGCAGTGTCGAAGTTAAAGGTCATACTTTCGATAAAAGTCAGCAAACTACGCCCGCAAATATGCGTGAAATAGGCATGGCACATGTGCCTGAAGACCGCCATAAAATGGGTATGATTACTGATTTTAGCGCTGCTGAATCAGCGATTTTAGGCTATCAGCGTGACCCAGCCTTAAATCAAGGCTGGTGGTTAAAGCCAGAGTTGGTGGCCCAACGTTGTAGTGATTTAATGCAAGCTTTTGATGTGCGTCCTGCAGATGTCACCCTTAAGTCAGCTAACTTTTCTGGTGGTAATCAGCAAAAACTGATTCTGGCACGAGAAATGGAGCACAACCCAGATGTACTGTTGATCGGTCAGCCTACCCGTGGTGTAGATGTGGGTGCTATTGAGTTTATTCATAAGCGTATTCTAGATATGCGTGATGCTGGTAAGGCGGTGTTGCTGGTGTCCGTAGAGTTGGAAGAAATACTTTCTTTGAGTGATCGCATTATTGTTTTGTGTGATGGTGAAATAACTGGTCGTATGGCAGCAGAAGATGCCGACGAACGCAGCTTGGGTATGCTCATGGCCAATGCACAGAAAGCTCATGATCCGCTTTCTCAACAACCGTCTCAAACACAAGAACAGGAGGCCCAAGCATGAGTCGCGATTCCCGTTTGGCCTGGATTAATGGCCTCTTGTTACCGCTGTTGAACATACTCACAGCTTTTGCTGCTACGGCGGTATTATTCCTACTCATTAACGTTGACCCTATCGAAGCTGCTAAAACCTTGCTGTATGGGGCTTTCGGCTATAGTGAAGGTGTCGGTTATACCTTCTATTACACCACAAACTTTATCTTTACCGGTTTAGCTGTTGCTATCGCTTTTCATGCTGGCTTGTTCAATATTGGTGGTGAGGGTCAGGCTTATATAGGTGGTTTGGGTGCCGGCTTAGTGGTATTTATGTTATTCCCTGGCCTTAGCCCCTGGTTGATGATTCCGGCGAGTATTTTGGGTGCTATGGTTTTTGGTGGTGCTTGGGCGATGGCTCCGGGTTATTTACAGGCCTACCGTGGTAGTCACATCGTTATTACCACCATCATGTTTAACTTCTTGGCCGCCACCTTGATGGTGTATTTGATGGTGAAGGTACTACGAGAGCCTGGCCAAATGACTCCTCAAACGGTACTTTTCCCAGAAAATGCTTGGTTGCCATTTGTGCACGACGTACTGGCCAAGTTTGGTATAGAAGTGGAGCGTTCGCCGTTGAATATGTCCATTCTACTAGCTTTGGTGATGTCCGTAGTGGTTTGGTTCTTCTTGTGGCAAACCCGCTGGGGTTACGCTATACGTGCTACCGGCCGCAATGCTAGCGCTGCTGTTTATGCCGGTATTAGTCAAAAGCGAACCATTGTAATCGCTATGTGTATCTCTGGCGCCTTGGCAGGTTTAGTAGGGATTAACGAATTATTGGGTTATCACCACCGTATTATTATGAACTTCCATGTAGGCTATGGTTTTGGTGGTATCGCCGTGGCCTTGATGGGGCGTAATCATCCTTTTGGTATTGTGATCGCAGCTTTATTGTTCGGTACCCTTTATCAAGGTGGTGCTGAGCTAGCCTTTGAGTGGAGCAATATATCCCGTGACATTGTTGTGGTAATGCAAGGTTTGGTGATTCTCTTCTGCGGTGCTTTGGAATATATGTATAAACCCTGGTTAGTTCGCTGGCTGGCGCCAGTGCAGGAGGTACGCTCATGAACGAGGTAACGACATTGAGTGATATGTGGCTTACTTTGCTACTCACCCTAGATGCCACCGTACGTTTATCGACGCCATTGATTTTGGCGGCCATGGCGGGTTTGTTCAGCGAGCGCTCAGGCGTGGTCGACATAGGTTTGGAAGGCAAGATGTTGGCCGCTTGTTTTGCTTCGGCAACCATTGCGCATTTTACCGGTTCACCTTGGTTGGCCTTGGGTGGCGCTATTTTGGCTTCCTTGTCTTTATCCATAATACACGGCTTCGCTACCATTACTCACAAAGGTGATCAGATCGTTAGTGGTGTGGCACTGAATATTTTGGTATCTGGTTTGACCATTATCTTGGGCCTTACTTGGTTCCGTCAGGGTGGCCAAACACCAGCTCTAACAGGTGATGGCCGAATCATGTCCATTGACCTACCTGGTGCCGAACTACTCAATTCCATACCGTTTTTAGGTCCTTTATATAAGGAACTAATATCGGGTCACAATATCCTTGTTTATGTTGCCTTTGCCTTAGTGCCTTTGGTTTGGTGGGTGTTGTACCGTACACGTTTTGGTTTACGTCTACGTGCCGTGGGTGAAAACCCAAATGCCGTTGATACAGCCGGCATCTCAGTGGTGTCTCTGCGTTATCGGGCAGTGATGATTGGTGGTGTTTTGTGTGGTATCGCTGGTACTTATATTGCCATTGCGCACAACGCTCAGTTTACCCGTGATATGACAGCCGGCGCAGGCTACATCGCTCTTGCGGCGCTGATATTTGGTAAGTGGCGTCCATTAACCGTGTTTATGGCTTGTTTGTTATTTGGTTTCTTACAAGCTTTCTCCATGCGTATCGAAGGCGTGGATTTACCCGTGGTTGGGGCGATTCCGGTGCAGGTAATCGAAGCAGTACCGTACTTGCTAACAGTGATTCTATTGGCAGGCTTCATTGGCAAAGCTATTGCGCCAAAAGCAATTGGTAAGCCTTATGTTAAGGAGCGCTAATGAATAAGGATTATTTAACCCTCGCAAATAACGCTATGAGCAAGGCCTACGCACCTTACTCAAACTATCCCGTTGGCGCAGTAGTTGTTACGCCTAGTGGCGATACCTTTGCGGGGTGCAACGTAGAGAACGCGAGCTATCCCGAAGGTCATTGTGCCGAAACGGCTGCTATTGCCGCCATGGTGGTGGCAGGACAGCAGCGTATCGATCATATTTATATCATGAGTCAGGATCTAACAGGTGCCACACCTTGTGGAGGTTGTCGGCAGCGTATTCGTGAATTTGCTGATGCTCAAACCCCCGTGTACCTATGCTCACCAACAGCAGTAGAAAAGCAGGTGACATTGGGTGAGTTATTGCCCCATGCTTTTGGGCCAGAGTTTCTACAGACTGCTGGAGAGGAGTGATGCTAGTACAGGAAATAATTGCCGCTAAACGTGATGGTAAAGCGCTAACGACAGAGCAAATCAGCTTTATGGTTCAAGGTATTTATGATGGCCATGTAAGCGATAGTCAGCTGGGGGCTTTTGCAATGGCCGTGTTTATGCGCGGTATGACCATGCCTGAGCGTATCAACTTAACTCAGCAGATGATGTATTCTGGTCGCGTTATTAGTTGGCAAGATCTCAACCTAAACGGCCCTGTACTGGATAAGCATTCGACCGGTGGCGTGGGTGATAAAATTAGTTTTCTTTTGGCACCTATCGTTGCCGCCTGCGGTGGCTATGTGCCGATGATTTCTGGCCGTGGTTTAGGCCACACAGGTGGTACCTTAGATAAACTAGAAAGCCTCAAGGGCTATAATCCATATCCCAACGAAGCCGCCTTTAAAAAGCTCGTACAAGATGTTGGCTGCGCTATTATTGGACAAACCGATGATTTGGCACCGGCAGACAGGCGCTTTTATGCTACTCGCGATGTTACGGCTACGGTTGAGTCTATAGACTTGATCACCGCATCCATCTTGTCGAAAAAGTTGGCAGCGGGGCTAGATGGATTAGTTATGGACGTGAAGACCGGTAACGGTGCATTTGCCGCCGACTATGACATGGCCGTTGAATTAGCTCAGTCTATAACTGATGTTGCTAGCGGAGCAGGGGTGCCGACCCACAGTTTAATTACCGATATGAATCAGGTACTGGGTCACAGTGTTGGTAACGCTGTAGAGATTCAAGAATCCGTTGATTGTTTAATGAATCCTGCCGCAGCCGATACTAGGTTGGTTGAGATCACCTTGCAATTAGCTGCCCACATGTTGTTGATTGGTGGTTTGGCTGATGATCAAATAAGCGCTTATGCTAAGGCGCAGAAGGCATTACATAGTGGGCAGGCAGCAGAAGTTTTTGCTCGTATGTGTAGCGCCATGGGGGCTGAGCAAAGTATACTTGCGTCGGATTTATTTGCCGGCTTACCAATTAATCAGCCTATTTTAGCTAGTACTAGTGGTTATGTGACCAGTATGGATACTCATGCTATCGGTATGGCCATGGTTAGCGTTGGCGCGGGGCGTCGTATTGCCACCGATAAAGTGGATCACGGTTTAGGTTTAACCCGTGTCGTAGCAGTTGGCGAATATGTAGAAGGCGGAGCACCGTTAGCTATTGCACACATGCGCACCCAGGAACAATTTCAGGTAGTGGATACTGCCCTTCAGCAAGGTCTAGTTTTGAGTCAGCAACAACCTACAGACAGTCCGCTTATATATCAGACCATCACAGCCGATGGAGTAGCTGTATGAGCCGAGCCATAATATTAGTACTGGATTCCTTAGGCATAGGTGCCAGTGCTGACGCCGCAGCTTATGGCGACCTTGGTGCTGATACCTTTGGGCATATCGTTGAACAGTGTGCCGCTGGCAAAGCCGACAGTGAATACCGTAGTGGACCATTGCAGATACCTAATTTAACGCGCTGGGGCCTCGTTGCTGCAGCCGAAGGGAGCAGAGGTCAGAGTTTGCCTAGCGCCCCTACAGAGCGGATTGAAGGCGCTTATGGTTATGCTAAGGAACTGAGTTCTGGTAAAGATACACCAAGTGGCCACTGGGAAATCTGTGGTTTACCTGTGCCCTTTGAGTGGGGCATGTTCCCGCAACGGCCTAATTGCTTCCCGGAACAGCTGCTGCAAGACCTTTGTCAGCAAGCAGGCATCGACGGCACCTTAGCCAACTGTCATGCTTCTGGTACAGAAATCATTAAACAGTTTGGCGAAGAGCATATGCGTACGGGCATGCCTATATGCTATACCTCCGCCGACTCTGTATTTCAAATTGCCGCCCACGAAGAAAGCTTTGGCTTGCAGCGTTTATATGAGCTGTGTGAAATAGCCAAACCTTTGGTAGATGAGCTGAATATCACTCGCGTGATTGCGAGGCCGTTTACGGGTACCAGTCCTGATGACTTTAAGCGCAGCGCTAATCGCCGTGATTTAACCACACCACCCATGGCTGATACCTTGTTGGATCATATACAAGCTGCCAACATGCCAGTGATATCCATTGGTAAAATTGGCGATATTTTCGCTCACAAAGGTGTAGATCGCGTCGTTAAAGGCCAGAATAATATGGCCTTGATGGATGCCTTGCTAAATGAAATGCCGCAAGTTAAAGATGGATTGTTATTCGTCAATCTAGTGGACTTTGATAGCTTGTATGGTCACCGTCGTGATGTACCTGGCTATGCCATGGCTTTGGAACAGTTGGATCAGCGCTTACCTGAATTTGAACAACTGTTAGCCCCTGATGACTTGGTTTTGGTGACTGCCGATCATGGCTGTGACCCAACTATGCCCGGCTCGGACCATACCCGTGAACATGTGCCCGTGGTATTTGTAGGTGAACAGGTGAGAGCACAGAACCTAGGACTACGTGACACCTTTGCTGATATGGGACAAACCCTTGCTCAGCATTTAAACGTGGCACCTTTGCAAGCTGGCCTAGTCTGTAAACTGGTATAGTCTGCAAGCTTGATTAAGGCCACAGATAACAGAATTATTGATAGTTAAAATGAGAGAACACATGCAACCAGAAATAAAGGATATTGCCAAAGTTGAGCTACATGGCCACTTAGAAGGCTGTATCTACCCGCAAGTAGTACGCCGTATTGCGCAGCGTAATAACATTACTTTGAAAGACGGTTTATTTACCGCCGAAGATACCTTTGCTTGGGATAACTTTGTTGAGTTCCTTGGTGCGTACGACGAAGCTAGTTTTTGCCTACGTAAGAGCGAAGACTACGAAGAAATTACTTACGAATACCTGAAGCAATGTGCCGCTGAAGGGGTTATCTATCTAGAGACCTTTGCCTCTCCAGATCATGCTCAAGCCGTAGGTATCAGCTACGATGATATGGTGCAGGGTTGCGCCCGTGCTATTGATCGTGCCGAAGCCGAGTTTGGTATAGTAGGCCGCATCATTATTTCTTGCGTACGCCACCTAGGTCCAGAACAGGCGTTAAAGGTAGCTGAGTTAACGGCTGCCAACCCGCACCCTTACATTGTTGGTTTTGGTATGGGTGGCAATGAGTCCATGTTCACGCAAACGGACTTTGCTCCAGCCTTTAACGTGGCCCACGCCGCAGGCTTAGGTTGCACCACCCATGCTGGTGAAGTGCTAGGCCCAGAAAGCGTTTGGGATGCTATCGATAACCTGCCGGTAACGCGTATCGGTCACGGTGTACGTAGCGTTGAAGACGCTGATCTGATGGTCGCGTTAAAAGAACGAGGCATTGCTTTGGAAGTTTGCCCTGGCAGTAACCTTGCTTTGGATGTTTACCCAGACTGGGCCAGTCATCCACTTAACAAGATCTTGGATGCCGGTATTACAGTCAGTTTAAACTCCGATGATCCACCATTCTTCGCCACTACCGCTGGCATGGAATACCAAAATGGCGTAGACCACTTTGGTTTAGACGTTGAACAGCTAAAAGCCATCTCCCGTATGGCCGTAGCGGATTCTTTCGCTGACGCAGAAACTAAAGCCAAGCTGCTAGAGCGCATTGGTTAAGTAGCAGGGGACTGGCTCTTATTTAGCTGCGCAGCAGATAAAAAGTGCCTGTCCCTGCCTAGTCAGTGGCACCGCTGAGTAAGGCATTCATGTTTTATGTAACAGTGTGTAAATCAACCTGGCACTTTGGGGTCAGACCCCAAATTGTGATCAAACCAACCATCCTTGTCTGCCTGCTCTAAAATAGGCTCAATAAGTTCCCATAACTGCGGGCAACCGCTAGTGATTTTGGGCTTACTAACCGCTTCGACCTGATATTTGTGAATACCGTTTTTACGCCAACTATGACCACCATCGTTGAGATTATGAAGTAGCGGTAGGGCACGGTCCAAAGCCTTGGCAAACTTGGCCTCTGGTGAAGCAGCGGCTTCAAACTCATCCCATAGTTCTAGATACTCGTGCCCCATATTATCTGGCAACATGGCGAAAATACGGACTACACCTGCACGTTCTTTGGCATGATGCTGAGGATCATTGTTAGCCGCATACACAATCACATCGCCAGCGTCTATTTCTCCCAAATCATGGATTAACAGCATGCGCAGCACGCGATTTACGTCCACCGGCTGGCCGGCATATTCTTGCAGCATTAAGGCCGCTAAGGCCACCTGCCAAGAATGCTCTGCCGAATTTTCATAACGGCCCAAGTCCTTGGGTCGAGTCTTGCGAATAACTGCCTTAAGCTTGTCGATTTCGAGGATGAAATTGATTATGTTCTGAAGGGCATTTATAGACATTTTGATAACCTAGTGTGAACCTTTTAAAGGTTTGGAAAGCGTCGAAAACAAGGTAGAATAGTACATCAATAGCACAGCAGGCAAGAAGCACGCTAGTTGTAGATTCGTAGGAGACATGATGATTAAACAGACCACTGCTACAGGCGCCGAAGCCGACGCCAAAGCCCATCTACAAGAACGTGGCATTTATGGCAAATCGGCCTCTGTCGTGTCTAACATCTTTCGTATTAGTAACCTAATTCGTAATCGTGCCGAAACCCAATTGTTGCAAGATTATGGCTTGTCATTTAGTGGTTTTACCGCCTTGTGGGTACTTTGGGTATGGGGACCTTTGGAAACCAATAAGCTAGCTCAAGAAACCGGTGTGGCCAAAAGTACCCTAACGGGAATTTTGAAAACTTTGGAGCGGGGCGGCTACTGCCAGCGTCAGCCCCATGCGGATGACAAGCGCCGTGTGGTGGCCTCGGCAACGCCGGAAGGCCAAGCCTTAATGCAAAAGATCTATCCTTTGTTCCATACCATTGAAGATGAAGCCGTATCGGCCTTGTCAGAACAAGATCTAGATACCACTAAGGATATGTTGCGTGTAATTTTGGCTACTGTTAGTAAAAGCTAGCGCAACTGCTTAAATAGCTTTTTCAAATCAAAATCGCAATCTTCGATCATAGCCCAGGTAATGGGCTTTTTCATTTCTAGCAGCTTTCTACCAGCAAGGTGGTTGCCAGGTACATTTAAGGTATCCACGGCAATCATTTCACCGTCTTGTAGGTGTACCACGGTTAAGGTTGTTTCTGTATTGCCAGGTAGCACCTTATGCTCTGCATCTAAGCTACCAAGACCAGCCATCTGTAGTTTTAAATCACCCTGATCCGACCAGAACCAAGGTGTTGGGGTGTAAGCCTTGGCTTCTTGTTGCTGGCGTTCGGCAACAATGTTGGCAGCCACAATGGCACCTTGGTCGGTAGCATTTTGAATAGACTCAAGGCGCAGTGTTGTCTTGTTGTCGCCAAAGCCATAGGGGAATTCAGCAACGTCGCCAACAGCATAGACGTGGGCGGCACTGGTGTGACCAAATTCATTAACTAGGATGCCGTGTTGGGTATGTAAACCCGCATCTTGGGCAAGCTGCATATTGGCGTCGGCACCAATACCAGTAATAACGACATCAGCTTCGACAAAACCTTGGTCTGTAGAAACGCCTTGAGGGGTGATTTCTTGCACGCGGCAGCCGGTACGTACATCCATCCCATTTTCACGGTGCAGCTTGGTCACTGTTTCACCAAGAATGGGAGCCACAGCCTTGCGCAAAGCGCGTGGGCCGGTGATGAGTAAGCTTACTTGCTTACCCATTTTTAAGGCTCCTGCAGCTACTTCACAACCAATAAAGCCACCACCAATCACAGCTATCTTGTTAGCTGCTTGAATACGTGGGCCTAGATATTGAATATCCGCATAAGTGTAAACACCTTGCGCCAATTCACCACCAGGAGCAGGCATGGCGCGTAGTGTGGTACCAGTAGCAATAACCAGCTGTGCATAAGGTAGCTGAGTACCATCTTCTAAAGTGACGGTTTGACCTGCTGTATCGATGCTTGTCACTGGTGTACTTAGGCGCAAATCGATATTGGCTTTTTCGTAATAGCCATTTGCTTGTAACAGTTCAATGGGTAGGGCTTCGTCAAATACAGCCTTTTTAGATAAAGGAGGACGGTGGTAGGGGATTTGGTCCTCAGCAGATAGTATAGTAATGGCTAGATCAGCATCTTGTTTGCGTAGACTAGCGGCGACGTTTACGCCAGCGTGTCCGGCTCCTATGATTACTATACCTGTCACGTTTGCTTCCTTTGATCTTATTTAGATTTGTGTCATTAAAAAAGGCCTCGCATGAGGCCTTTTAGTTTGTAACTTAGGCTCTAGTTTAACCTTCTTGTACAGTGACATTGATAGAATCGATGTCGCTAGATACAAATACTTGGCAGCATAAACGGCTAGTTTCTTGTGGTTCGTCCACTTCCATATCTAGGATTTCGGCTTCCATTTCACCTGGGCCAGCTAGTTCACCAGTAACGCTATCAACAGTAACGTGGCAGGTTGCACACATGCAAGAACCACCGCAGGCACCAGTGATTCCTTCTACGCCATTGTCTAAGGCAAGCTTCATTAGGTGTTCGCCGTTGTTAGCTTCAACTGATACTTGAGAACCATCAGCTTGAGTAAAAGTAACTTGTGTCATGTTAATTTCCAGAAACAGTTTTAAAAAGATGGGGTGATTGTAAAGAATGCCCCATCTGGGTCAATAGTTTTTACGCGATTATACAAAATTCAGGTAGAAATCCGTTTCCCATTGTGAAGTTTGGCTTATAAAGGCCAGGTAGTTTTCCCATTCTTGCGTTTTAATTCCAACATGGTTATCCACTAATTCTTGGCCAATAGCCTGCGTTAACACAGTGTCAGCCATTAAAGCTTGCATTGCGGCGCCTAGGTCATCGGGTGTGTGACGCTCGGTGCTTTGTGACTCAAGGCAATCGAGTTCTTCGGCAGCTGGCAAGTCATAGTCATTTTGTATACCTAGTAAGGCGGCTTGCAGGGTTGCCGCAGTCGCCGTATAAACGTTGACAGCACAGTCACCCATGCGGAATTCAATACGTGCGGCTTTGCCACGTTCATCAGGGATACGAGTAGTAACACCACGGTGGTCGTAACCCCAGTTGGCCCAGTAACCGGAAAGACTGGCAGGTTGCAAACGACGGTAGGAATTGACCGTTGGTGCCATGATACCGGCTAGGCCTTCGTGGTGTTGAATCAAACCAGCAATGGCTTGCTTGCATAGCTTGGACAAGCCATCTTCGGCACTAGTGTCGTTGATAACGTTGTTGCCATCAGAGTCGTTAAAGCTAAAGTTGATATGCAAACCGCTACCGCCACGGTCACTAATTGGCTTGGGCATAAAGCTCAATAGGTAACCGTTTTCGGCATAGATTTCCTTGGCCATAGTCTTGAATAGCAACAAGTCATCAATGGCCGCCATGGCTTCGCCATAACGCAAAGTCATTTCAAACTGAGAGCAGTCAAATTCGGAATTGAAGGATTCAAGCTCAATACCCATGGCTTCGGCTTGGTTCCATACTTGGTCAATAAGGCCTGCTGGATCTACACCTACACCTGCGCCATATACGTAGGCTCCAGGGGTGTCATAAGGTACCCATTTGCCGTCTTCGTCTCTTTCAAAGACAAAGGCTTCTAGTTCTACACCAACGTTTACCGTAAGACCCAATTCAGCGTAAGCAGCTAGGGCACGCTTGAGAGCATTACGGCCGTTAACGGCAATAGGGTTGCCCTTGCCGTCGGTAAGGTCAACAATGGCAATGCCTGTATCAGCTTCCCATCCAGCACGCACATCACTAGCTTTAAAGTGGCCAACCATATCCGGTAAGCCGGTTAGCAAACCGCTACCTTCTACAGGCAGTAAGTCGCGGTCAAAGGTCAAACCATAGGCGGTTTGGCAAAAACGGGCTTCGCCACCAGCTGCCGTAGCCGCAGGTTGATATTTACCACGGGCTAGACCCAGATGGTCTGCATAGATGGTGCGGATACGTCGAAAGTCAGTCATTGTGTTACTCTCTTATTACTATTATTTTTAAACAATTAGGCAGCTTTATCGAAGCGTACCACAAGTGATTTTATGCCGCGAATAAAGTTGGAACGCAGGTACTTTTCTGGCGCTGCTTGCTCCATTGTGTCTACGCGTCTTAGCAATTCTTGCAACGTCACTTTTACTTCTAAACGTGCTAGCCACATACCCAAGCAGGCGTGAGGACCACCTTGGCCAAAGGCCATATGTTGGTTTGGCGAGCGGGTTATGTTGATATTTTCTGGGGTCTCGAATTGACGTTCATCGAAGTTACCAGAGGTAAACCAAAGCACAACCTTGTCACCAGCTTTGATGGTTTTGCCGTGCAATTTGTAGTCTTCTAAAGCCGTACGACGGAAGTGTAGGGTTGGTGCAGCGTAGCGGATAAATTCTTCCACAGCGGTATCCCAAATTGGGTCGTCGTCGGCCTTGCCTTTAAGCTGGTTGATTAGCTCTGGCTGGTTGGACAGGTGATACATGGACATAGCTAGGCTATAACGCGTGGTGTCGTTGCCTGCGGCAACGGCTAGAGCAAAGAAATTCTTAAATTCTAGTTCGCTTAGTACGTCGCCGTCCTTGTTAGGCTCCAACAACAAAGACAGTACGTCGTCCATTTTGGTATGCAGGCGTTCTACCATTTGCTTTTTAGCGTAATCGTAAATGTCTTTACCAGCAGGGGAGCGAAAGGGCATTAAACGGTATTCGTCCGTATCTACTTGGTCGATGACATGATCGGTGAACTCCGGGTCCGAGTTAGCAATCAGTTCGTCGCCTTTGTCTACCAACCATTCGCCGTCTTCGTCCGGTGTGCCTAGCACGCGACCTAGCATACGCATTGGCAGTTTACGGGCAATTTCCTTTACCACGTCAACTTGATTGCCTTGCAATGCCGTATCACAAACATCGCATGCTAGTTCACGTACTAGGTCTTCGTATTTGGCGATCATCTTGTGGGAAAAGGCGCGGTGTAAAATCATGCGTTGGCGCGTGTGTTCTGGTGGATCTGTCTCCTGAAACGTACGGCGCGCCAAGTATTCTTCTTCGGACTGTTCTTCTAAACGAATACCCTTAGCAGAACTAAAGATGTGCGGCTTGCGGTTGAGCTCTTTGATATCTTCGTAACGAGTGATAGCCCAAAAGCCCTTGCCGCCGTCGGTTTCTTCGATCCAAGCACAGGGGTCTTCATCGCGCAGGCGTTTAAAAGTGGCCGCTGGGAAACCTTTGGTAAAGGTATCGTGGCTGGTTAAATCAGCATAAGCATCTTGATTCATAGGAGGATGACCGTGTGTTAGTATTATCGTTCGGTGCCGAACAATTTAATCTTTGGTATACGAAGTGTCAATAGTAAGAAGTAAAAAAAAAGAATTTATAAAAGCTTCACTATATCTCCATTATGCATCCACTATGACTTCAGTATTTTGTGGTGCAATAGATCCCACTTAAACAAGCGCTTGCTGTAAACATGCAGCAAGCAACAATGAAGGTGAGTGTTATGGAAACTCTAAAGTGGTCTTTTTGGGCAGCCGGACTAATTGTGTTGGGAACACAGATGATGGGTACAATTACTTTGTAGTCATACAGTCATTCACTTTTATCACACCGTTTCTCCAAGGGTGTATCTGTCTGGAGACAGCAGCCGGGCAGGGCGCTGTTCTTAGATGATTTATAAAGCTGGATTGTTATAAATCACCTAAGAACCTTTGCCCCAAAGCGTTTAGCTTTGGGGTTTTTTCTTTTCAGTAAAGGCGGCAATGGCGGCCTGAGTGTTATCGTCCATAAGGTTGTTAACCATGTAATCAGTAGCCAGGTCATAAGCCTCGTTGATCGGCTTTGCTAGCTGTGGGTAAAACATAGCCTTGCCTGTTTTTACCGCTACGGGTAATTTGTTACATATGGTCGCTGCCAAGTTGCGGCTAGCATCCGTTAATTCTTCAGGAGCAGCGATGCGGTTGATTAAGCCTTTTTGCTGGGCTTCTTCGGCACTGATAAATTCACCTGTTAACAGCATCTCTAAGGCATGTTTCTTGCTCATATTACGACTCAATGCTACCGCTGGGGTGGAGCAGAACAAACCAAGGTTAATGCCAGACACAGCAAAGCGTGCCTTGCTGGAGGCAACGGCAAGGTCACAGGTGGCAACGAGCTGGCATCCGGCGGCTGTGGCGACTCCTTGTACTTCGGCAATCACGGGTATTGGCAGTTCAATGATGCTCTGCATAAACATGCTGCACTGATGGAATAGTTGGTGATAGTACTTGTCGTTGACGTTAGCGCGCATTTCTTTCAAATCATGCCCGGCACAAAAAGCTCTGCCCTTGGCTTTGATAATGACGCAACTTAGATCGTCACGCAGGGTGATGTCATGGATAGCGTGCTGCAGGGCGTGTAGCATGCCCTCGGAAAGGGCGTTAAAACTATCAGGTCGATTAAGGGTGAGTTCGATCCATTGCCCGTGTTCTTCAATTAACAAGTAGTCGTCGGCTTGTGTCATAATTCTTTCTGCCTTTGTCAGCTTTGTGTTGTTATAACTATAACTCCAGAAACAACACGAATATACTAATTTAGGTCAGCATAAGACTAATATCCATAACATCAATTGAGAGAGTAATCACCATGACAATGACCGGCCAACAAGTCCCTGCCGTTAACCTTTATGAGCGCCGTGCTGGTGACAGCAGCGTCTACACTACTGCAGAGCTATTTGCAGGGCAAACCGTGGTGCTTTTCGCTGTGCCTGCGGCCTATACACCGACCTGTTCGAATAAGCATCTGCCTGGCTTTGAAGCCGCTTTTGATGAATTGCAACAATGCGGTGTTGACCGTGTTATTTGCCTTAGTGTCAACGATGCTTGGGTAATGGAAGCGTGGGGCGAGCAGGTGGGTGCTAATAAGGTACAGATGCTAGCAGATGGCAATGCCCAATTCACTACCGCCATGGGCCTAGATCAAGATCTTAGCCAAGCTGGTTTTGGCGTGCGCTCCAAGCGTTATTCCATGCTGGTATGTGATAGCAAGATTGACAAGATGTTTATAGAAGACAAAGGCTTTGAGGTGTCCGATGCGCAAACCATGCTGGACTACCTAAAACGGAGCTAGTTGGCTCTGTTGCTAGTTTGCATCTGGCGCTAACGGATTGGTGCCAGCAGAGTAATATGCCATCAACAATAATTTCAATGGGACTCGTCATGGCCTTAACCTTTAACAAACCATTTACCCAGCAAGAAACGATACCAGAAGCGGGCATTGAAGCCGCTGTAGAGCTTATGCGCAATGGCCGTTTGCATCGCTACAACACTATTGGCGATGAGTTGTCTGCAGCCTCTCAGTTGGAACAAGACTATGCCGCTTGGCAAGGCAGCAAGTATTGTTTGGCCTGTACGTCCGGTGGTTATGCTATTCATATTGGTTTGCGTGCAATGGGTGTGCAGCAGGGTGACAGAGTGTTAACCAATGGCTACACCTTGGCGCCGGTGCCAGGGGCTATCGTGAATGTAGGTGCCATACCTGTATTGGTGGAAATCGACGACAACTACCATTTGGATTTGCAGGACCTACGAAGCAAGGCTACAGAGTCAGGTGCCAAGGTATTGGTATTGTCTCTGATGCGCGGCCATATCCCCGATATGACAGCGTTAATGGCCGTATGTGATGAACTTGGTCTACAGGTGTTAGAAGACTGCGCTCACACCATGGGGGGCTCGTGGCAGGGCAAGCGTTCTGGTAACTTTGGTGTTATGGCGGCTTTTAGCCTACAAACCTACAAGCACATGAACACTGGAGAGGGCGGCTTGTTGGTGAGTGACAATGAAGAAATGATGGCCAAGGCCATTATGCACTCAGGTTCCTATATGCTGTATGAGCGCCATGGTGCTGCCCCTAGCCCAGAAGTATTTGAGAAGGTGCGTTATACCAGTGCCAACATGTCAGGACGCATGGATAACCTCCGTGCAACTTTAGCCTTGGCGCAGATGCCAAATCTAGATACCAACTGCGCCCGCTGGAATGAGCGCTATGATTTGTTGTTTGCCAAGCTAAGTCAAGTGCCTGGCCTACACCTGCCAACTAGGCATGCCGACGAGCACTATGTAGGTAGCTCCATACAGTTTATAGCCCAAGGCATAGAAACAAACAAGATCCCTGAGTTCGTACAAGCTTGTGGCCAACGCGGGGTAGAGCTTAAGTGGTTTGGTGAGGCTGAACCTAAGGCCTTCACCAGTCGCTACGATAGCTGGCGCTACCTAGCACCGCAGCATCTACCTAACACTTTAAAGGTGTTGGAGAAGACCTTGGACATGCGAGTGCCCCTAACTTTTGATGTGGCTGACTGCGAGCTACTAGCCAAAATTATTGCCGAGGTTAGTGTCGAATTTGTTACTTAGTAACTATTAGCTTGGTTGACGTGCTTAGATAAGCCCGTTAAATTGTGAGCTGATATTATTTAGACAGTTCGATAAAATAATTAGGTTAAGGCCATGAGATCACTGCAATTTGACAGCCCGATACAGTTGGAAACGGAACGATTACGTCTGCGTCAATGGCGCCTACGAGATCATGCCGTGTTTGCTGATATGAATGCTGATCCAGAAGTGATGCGTTATTTTCCAGCGGCCTTGTCTCGTGATGAAAGTGATGCCATGGCCGACCGTATTCAGTCGTTGATTACCGCTCAAGGCTGGGGCCTATGGGCCGTAGAACGCATGGAAGATGAACGTTTTGTAGGTTTTGTTGGCCTGCACGAACCCACCCACGATTTTAGCTTTAGTCCTTGCGTAGAAATCGGTTGGCGCTTGTCCCGCGATACCTGGGGCCAAGGTATCGCCACCGAAGCCGCTAAGGCCGTAGTGGACTTTGCTTTTCAAGAACTTGAGCTAGAAAAGCTCATGTCATTTACGCCCAAATCCAACGTGCGATCTATGGCCGTCATGGAGCGCATTGGTATGAGTAACAGCAACGAAGATTTTGACCACCCAGCCTTGCCCAAGGGGCATGAACTAGAACGTCATGCGCTTTATTGCATTACTAATGAACAGTGGCGCGACGCTAAATAAACGCCTATAACCCTAGTCATTGCGAGCCGAAGGCGCAGCAATCTTTATCAGGCGAAGTGTGTACTGGAAGAGATTACCGCGCTTCGTTCGCAATGACGAAGTATTTATTACCCTAAAATTAAATCCGCAGCCTTCAATGCCACCATCATGGTAGGTGCATTGGTATTGCCCGATGTAACGTTGGGGAATATAGAGGCATCGGCGATGCGTAGGCCTTCTAATCCGTGCACCTTCAATTCTTGGTTTACTACGCTCGTTGCAGGGTCTGAGCCCATGGCACAAGAGCCGCTGAGGTGGTAGATGGAGCCACCTTGCTGTTGGAAGTAGCTTAGCATTTCTTCATCGCTGGTGACTTCAGCTGCGGGCTTTTCTTCTCTTATGGTAATGTCTTGCAAGGCGGCTGCCTTAGCTATTTTGCGTACTAGGTTGCCAGCTTGGACGACTTCTTTGCGGTCGTGTTCGGTACTGAGGAAGTTAAGCTTCACTTGTGGTGCTTGTTGTGGATTAGCTGGGTTGATGTGAACACTGCCGCGACTAGTGGGGCGGCATGGGTTTACGGCAATAAGGAAACCAGAATAGGGCAGCGGCGTTATCTTGGCATTGGGGTTTTCTGGTATCTCGTAGGACAAGGGGTTGAAGTACATTTGGATATTGGCATGTTCTTCTTCCTCACTACCTCGGAAAAATCCACCTGCTTGGTTCACGCTCATAGACAGTGGACCCTTGCGGCCAAAGGTATACTGTAATCCTGCTTTGATCTTGCCTGACCAGGTGCCAAAATCGTCGTTTAGGGTGCTGCAATTGGCACGGTAGTAGAAGCTTGCACACAGGTGGTCTTGTAGGTTTTCACCTACCCCTGGGGCATCTAGTAAGCAGTCTATGCCTGCGTCCTGTAAAAGTTGCTGTTGGCCTATGCCAGACCATTCTAGAATTTGTGGGTTGGCCACGGCTCCTGCGCACAGTATTACTTCACGTGTGGCCTGCACTTGTTTGGTTTGACCTCGGTGGCTGACTTCTAGGCCTGTTACTTGAGTATGTTGCAGGGTTAGCTTGGTGACCTTGGCTTGGATCCACAGGGTTAAATTGCTGCGTTTTAACGCCGGCTTTAGATAAGCTGTGAAGCTAGAGTCTCTTTTGCCATCACGAATGTTGGTGTCATAGATGCCAGCGCCTTCAAATTGGCCGCCGTTGAAGTCTTCAGTTTGTGGTAGGCCTGCTTGTTGCGTAGCTTGCAGGAAGTGCTGGCAAGTGGGGTGGGCACCGTCTTTCATGGGAGTAATGGCTATGGGACCTTGGCCACCACGGTGGGAGGTGCCGCCACTAGGGTGTTGTTCTAGCTGTTTGAAATAGGGTAATACCTTGTCATAGGACCAGTCAGGGTTGCCCGCTTTAGCCCAATCATCAAAGTCACGTTGGGCACCATGTACGTAGATCATGGCATTGATGGACCCAGAACCGCCTAAACCTTTGCCACGGGGTACATACAGACTACGCTTGGCCATATGGGCTTCGGCTTCGCTGTAGTACATGTAGTTGTACTTGGGGTGGTAATAGGTGGCCCCAAAACCCGCGGGTACACTTATCCAGGGGTTGTGCAGTGCACCGCCAGCTTCTAGCAACAAAACGCTGTGGCGGCCATTCTGGCTTAGCTGCTCCGCAACAATACAACCAGCGGAGCCAGCGCCAACAACAATATAATCAAACTGCATAAATATACCGTCTAGCTAAATTAGTCGAAGCCTTTCCAATCTTCGGAACCATTTTCACTGCCAACATCATATGGATTGCTATCCATGATCAAGTGCAGGCGTTTTTCTTTATAAGGAGAGTGGGCGTCTACCACCTCCATATTCAGATTAATGCCCAAGCCTGGCTTGTCATTAGGAATGATGTAGCCGTTTTGCCAGTCGATCTTTTCTTCTACTACCTCGGCATGGAAGCCGTCCCATGTACCGATGCTTTCTTGAATTAAGAAGTTAGGTGTTGCCGCCGCCAACTGAATGCTAGCAGCAGCGCCAATGGGGCCATTGTATAGATGTGGGGCTATTTGACAGTAGTGTACTTCGGCAATGCTAGCGATCTTTTTAGCTTCCAAGATACCGCCAACGCGACCTAGGTTCATCTGTAGTATAGATGCGGCCTTGTGTTGCAGTACGTCATGGAATTCATACTTGGTTGTTAGGCGTTCGCCTGTGGCTACGGGAATGCTGGTTTTGGCAGCTACCTGTGCCATGGCGGCGTTTTGGCCTGGTGGTACAGGCTCTTCAAACCATAGGGGGTCATAGGGCTCAATACGTTGTGCTAGACGAATGGCGGACGCTGGTGTCATTTGCCCATGGGTACCAAACAATAGGTCGCAGTCGTTGCCTACGGCGGCCCGGATTTTTTCGCAGAACAAGGCGCTGCGTTCTAGGGTTGCTAAAGAGATTTGATGACCAGAATAAGCGCTATAAGGCCCAGCAGGGTCAAACTTTACCGCCGTAAAACCAAGCTCTTGGTTAGCAATAGCGCATTCTGCGGCTAGGTCTGGGCAGTCGTAATTGTGCTTGCCATCTTTGTCTAATGGATATAGGTAGGTGTAGCTGCGCAGCTTGTCGTGTACCTTGCCGCCTATAAGTTCGTACACCGGTTTGTTGGCGGCTTTGCCGATAATGTCCCAGCAGGCCATTTCTAGGCCACTAAAGGCTCCCATCATGGTAAGGTCCGGGCGCTGGGTAAAACCACTGGAATAACATTCGCGATAAAAGCGTTCTATATGATGGGGGTCGTGTCCTTTTAGGTAACGATCGAATACGTCTTGCAAGGCTGCTTCCATTACTGTGGGGTGGAAGGTAGAGGCGTAGACTTCGCCAACGCCAGTAATGCCGCAGCGGGTGGTTAAGGTGACGAAAATCCAATACATGCCACCAATATGTGGAGGTGGTACTGCGACTACGTGAGTTTGTAAGCGTTCTACTTGCATAGTGTTGTTTAAGCCTTGTTTGCTATTTTTTGTTTTTTTGCAGTGTACCTGTTAGTTATCTCGGCTGCTATGCTTTTTAGGCGCAAATGTTGGCAACGTTTTGGCGGTGGTTGTTAGTGCATAAAAGGGGTAAAATCAATCCTATCTTTAGGACACTCTTGGTGTCTATTAACAGCGACAAAAAGAGACTGATCATGCTGAAAAAAATAGCTCTAGCCCTAATCTTTATTAGTGGTGGTTTTATGTTAGTTGAACGTGCCACTATGCTAGTTTCTAAGGCCGCTGGTAAGCTTTATTGCGGCCCAGATTATATGCAGCCAGTAGAGGGTTATGTCGGCACCATGTCCTGTGGTTATAGCAGCGATGTTTACGTGACTATTATTTTATTTAGCATGATGTTTATTGGTTTGTTTAGCTTCTTGTTTGGCGCTATGCGTGCCACGCCAGAAGATGAATCACCAGAGCGCTGAGAGTCAGATTAGTCAGTTACATTCCCATAAAGGAGCGTTTGTTATACAGCTCTTTTATGCTGTCCGTAAGTTGAAGTTGATTAATTTGTAGGTGGCGTGGGTTAATGAGCACAATTTGCTCTAGGCCTGCGGAAACGGCTGTACTGGGTACTAGTAAACCTAATGCTTCACCAGCATTTAACCATTGATCACCCAGTATTTGTGTAGATTTGGGGTAGGGGTACTGAGCCCAATCGTCTGGTAGTTGCTTGCTACTTAATTGATCTAGCTTTACCTGTTCAGGTAGCTCATAAATGCCCATCCGGTATGACGGGGGTACTAGTCGCGGTGAAGGGATGTAGTTGGCCATTTCTAGTAAGGCCGTTGCTGGCGACAATGCAAAATATAACACGGGTAAACCAGCTGAATTCCACCTAGCTCCGTCCTTGTAGCTAGCTCCAAGTCCACTAAAGTCCTGTAGGTAAGCTTGTGGGCAGATGCGGTACAACTGCATTAACTGAATTCCCCAAATTCTATTTTGTGTAGCACTTCACTAACCCAGCGACGGCCGTCAAAGGTGTCAAATAGGTCTACAGGCTTGTCACCGGCCAATGCTGGTATTGGCATGTTTAACCATTCTAGGGCTGTGTCTTTATCTCCCCATATACGTATTGCCTCTGCGGTCACGCGAAAGGTATCTAATACTTCTTCTGAGTCATGACGGTTGAGGTGTTTCTTGCTATAAAAACGACTCAGGTTAGCCGAGTTAGTATCAAATAAACGGATGAACAAACTACGACCAATTAGTTTGCTGCCAGCCTTTACCGTATAGCCAGGCAGGCCTTCGCGTACTGTCTGAATGTATATGACTCTGTCACTCAGAGCAGAGGCTGGAATTTGGGCTTCTTTAAGAAACTGATCGACGGCAGCATTCATGATTGTATCCCTTACTACTTCAAGATAGATACAATATTACATCAAAATGATGTTAGATGGTAATCAAATCGATGTTTATCTGTGCAACTGCTTTTCTAACATGGCCACGCTGTGATATACGCCGAATTTGTAGCCTACCTCATTAAGTAGGCCTACTTCTTTAAAACCTAGCTTGGTGTGCAAACCTATGGACTCTGGGTTGGGGAGGGCAATGACGGCATACAAACGATGGAAATTCTGTTCGGCGCTCGCCAGCAAGGTTTTATAAAGCTCAGTACCCGAGCCTTTGGGCGCTAATTTAGTATAAATCGTTACTTCAGCAGAGCGGTTGTAAGCTGTTTTCGGACGAAAAGCCGAAGTATAAGCAAAGCCTACTACCTGATCATTATGCTCGCATATTAGTAGCTCGTATGGGCCTTCGGCAAATTTGGCAAACCATGCTTGGCGTTGACTTAAGGGCCATGGCTGTTCATCAAAGGTGATAGCTGTGTGGTGTACGTAGTGATTGTAAATACCATTTACAGCCGGCATGTCGTCTAGGGTAGCTGATCGTACTTGGGCCATACTTTGCTTCCTTGTTTTGACTTTTCTTAAGCATCCAGTTTGGCGGCTAAGCGCTTCGCACTAGTGTGGTGACGGTGCATTAATTCTGCTACGTCCAAGTTTTCAATAGCCCCATCTTTTACCCGCCATTGGCCTTTCACCATTACCGCATCGGCTTTTTGGGCGCCACATAGCAGCAAGGCTGCCAATGGATCATGGCTGCCACTGAAGCGCATTTCGTCTAGTTTAAAGCAGGCTATGTCCGCTTGCTTACCCACAGTAAGTTCACCAATGTCTGTACGGCCCAGCATTTTAGCGCTGCCGGAAGTGGCCCAGCGATAAGCGTCAAAATGGCTCACTTCAGCATCGTACTTTAAGCGCTGTAGGTACAAGCCTTGACGTACTTCTTGGATCATATTAGAACCGTCGTTAGAAGCCGAGCCGTCAACACCCAAACCCACTGGGCTACCGGCGGCTTCCAATTGACGTACGGGAGCCATTCCAGACGCTAGCATCATGTTAGACGTAGGGCAGTGGCATATACCGGTACCTGCGGCACCTAAACGAGCTATCTCGTCATCGTTAAAGTGAATGCCATGGGCCAGCCAGGTTTTGTCATTCAGCCAGCCGACGCTATCTAGGTAGTCTACGGTGCGCAGACCAAAGCGTTGTAGGCAGAAGTTTTCTTCGTCTATTGTTTCTGCCAAATGGGTGTGCAACATCACATCATGTTGCTGCGCCATTTTGGCCGACTCTGACATAAGTTCTTGCGTTACAGAAAATGGTGAGCAAGGTGCTAAAGCCACTTGCAACATGCTGCCAGCACTAGCGTCATGATAACGCTTAATAACACGTTCACTGTCGGCCATTATGTCATCTTCTGATTGCACAGTGCTTTGTGGTGGTAGGCCACCGTCTTTTTCACCAAGGCTCATAGAGCCTCGGGTCATGGTCATCCGTACGCCCATGTTTAGCGCTGTTTCTGCTTGAATGTCCATAGCATCGGTGATGCTTTGCGGGAACAGGTAATGATGGTCGGCGGCCGTGGTGCAACCGGATAGTAGTAGTTCTGCTAAGGCTAATTGGGTAGCGTTTTCCACCATGTCAGCTTCTAGGCCTGCCCATACAGGGTAAAGGCTTTGTAGCCAGCCAAACAGTGGTTTGTTTAGCGCGCGTGGCAAGGCACGGGTTAGAGTTTGGTAGAAATGATGATGACCATTGACTAGGCCTGGGAGTACCACCCATTCGCGGGCATCTACACTGTCTATATAGCTTGTAACAGGTTCTTGGCCTTTGGCTACTAGCTCAATAATGGTGCCGTTGGCAGTATCGATAACAAGGCCGTTTTCTGCGCCTTCGGCGAGAATAGCTAGAGGCTGCTTAAGCCAAATATGGGTGTTTTGTGGCATGATTTTACTTTTGTCTAGTTGGTCAGGTTTATAATGCTAAGTGTATCAAAAGGGCATCAAATTAGGCAGCTTTTAAAACCTTGCCATAGGTCAATTTTTTAAGTGCCAAAAATTGCTCTAGGTCAAATTCTGAAATATCCAATTTGATAAGCTGTACACATCAAAGAGCTAAGGAGAAATAGCCATGTTTGGATTAGACGCATACACTTTTGAAACCTTTTGGCCCAGCATGATTTTAATCGGTGTTATGGTCGGCGCACTAGCGTGGGGTTGGGTCAAAGTACGTCACCTGATGGAAGAAGACGGCGATAAGTAATCTTATCTGCTTCTAG
>CALKFY010000049.1 GCA_938084925.1 uncultured Pseudomonadales bacterium | reverse complement strand
AGGCCACCACGGGCTACTTTGCCTCCGCGTAGATGTACGCCTTCCACCCAGGCTGAGAACATAAAGATTTCAAATTTAGGCAAAGGTAGAGGAATGCCTGGAATATCCTTTGGATCGATCTTCAGAGCCAGGTACTTTTGTGGCTCGCCTTGGCTATCGATTTGGTAATAATTACAACGCAAAATCGATTCAATCGTTATCAAAAAATACTTGATGATACGGTCTTCATTGAGATTGCTAACATTATCTAAAGCACTGTTAATGTCTTTGGTAATCTTGGCTTGGGTTTTCTGCGAATGCGCGTGCGGGTCAAAGCGCGAAGCAAATAACGCCACCAATAAACGTGTGATATGAGCGTTTTTGTTAAGTGTAGTTTGAATATAGCTCTTACTAAATGGCATCTGGATTTGATGTAAGTAGGAACTAATGGCACGGATCAATTCTGCCTCACGCCAATTGATACAAGCAGATAGCACCAAGCTGTTGAAGCGATCACTGGCGATACGACCCGTATAAGCTTGAGTAAAGGCTTCTTGGAAACCTTCCTTAATGGCCTCAAGCTCAGGTCCGCTTTGGGCAGCAAGCTGAATGGAAAAGTCGATAATCCACAATGGTTCACTCTGTGGTGGTTTTACGGAATACGGGTGAGCGCTGATAACCTTCACACCCATATGTTCCAAAATTGGCAGAACATCCGACAAAGCCTTAGCGTGGCCCATGCCAAACACCTTGAAGTTTAGGCAGTCAGGTTCGTCCTGCAGGCCTTGATACAGATGCGTGGCCAAAGGTGCATCACTGGTAAGCGTTTGTAAGCGCTGTAAGTCCTTAACCGCTACCTTGGCATTGTAGTTTTCTTGGTATGCTAGCGGGAAAGCCTGCTCATACTTGCGCGATAACTGACGGCCTTCAGCTTCGCCATGACGGCTTTGTAGGGCGCTTAGTAGGTGGTCTTGCCATGACAGCATGGCATCACGCATGCCTTGTTCTAACTCCTCGGCATCATAAGTAGCCTGATTCATACCTTGGCCGTGTACAGTGATTTGCACGCGGGCCATAGTTTGTTCGGCAAACGAAACGTTGAATTCAGAATTGCTGCCATTAAAGGCCCGCATCAGCATTTCTTGGAACTGCCGACGCAATTGTGTATGGAAGCGTTCACGCGGCACATAAATCAAGGCAGTAAGGAAGCGCCCAAAAATATCAAAACGCATAAACAAACGTAGACCGTTGCGTTCTTGGGTTTCTAGAATGCCGTGCACAATAGGCAGTAGCTCATCCACCGGTGCTTGTAACATTTCGTCACGTGGGTAGCTATTGAGAATATGCGTCAAAGCTTTGCCTTTATGGCTGGCTGGTAATACCTGAATGCCCTTTTGAATCAGTTCTGCCTTGCGACGCAGTACAGGAATTTCGTGTACTCGGGCCACATAGGCTGCTGAGGCGTAGAGGCCAAAGAAGCGATGTTCGCCAACCACGTCGCCCCCTTCATTAAACTGCTTAACACCCAGATAATCGAAGTTAACAGGGCGATGCACTGTAGAGCGACTAGTGGATTTAGTAATCACTAGCATGGTTTTTTGTTTTGCCAATTCTGTCTGGAATGGCTTTAGAGCACTGGGTTGCAAGTGTTGTTCGCTACTATTGTCGGCACGGAAGGTGCCCAGACCGCTAGTGGCCACAGGCGCAACCTGACACTGCTTAGCAGTTTCTTCTAAGTCGTAGTAGCGGTAACCCATAAAGGTAAAGTGGTTGGCTAGAGCCCAGCGTAAAAAGGCCAGATTTTCAGCCTTTACGCTTTCTTCGATAGGGAGTTTTTGGTCTTCCAATTGCCCAATAAGCTGGCCCATAGTGTCACGCATAGCTGGCCAGTCATCGACTACTAGGCGTACATCGTGCAATACAGCTGCCACGCTCTGGTGTACGGCATCGATGTCTTCTTGATCCAATAGATGATCAATTTCAAAGCGCATAACGGCTTCTAGATTTGGTTCGTCTGGGTCGCCAGAAAATGCATGGATAGTGTCAATAACACCCTTGTCATCACGCTTAATAGCTAGCACTGGATGGGTGGTCATGTGAATGGTGTGGCTCAAAGCAGCAATAGCATTGGTAATTGATGACACCAAGAAAGGGCGATCCCTGCAGACTATATCCACGACGGTGTGGCGGCTTTCCCATTCGTGTTCTTCGAAATTAGGGTGATAAACGTTAACCTTGTCTTGGTCAGGCTGACGTTGATGAACGTGCTTCCACAAGCAGTTGACAGCGCCTAGCATATCGCCTTGATGGCACTGTAACAGTTCCTTTGGCACGCTTTCCCTGTAATACAAATTGGCTAGGTTTTGGCGTTGTTCACTGTCGGATTTTGTGAATCGTATAGCTATTTCTTGGCAAACCTGTGCAATGGCATCTTGCTTCTTTTTTTCGTGGCTGCGCATTCTCTGCTCCTGCGGTTGTGGCCCCATTCTTGATCCCTTATTTAGGTTTCGTGTTGGGAAAGGGCGAGGGGTTATTATTAGCCAATCTCTGGGTAACTTCTAGGGTAGAAATGTAGAATCTGCGACTTTAGTCTATTGGTTTAAGACATTGTTGACTGGCTTGGCTTGAGTATCCTTGAATGGCGTGCTTTTATGGCAGGCTAATGTCTATCGAATTGGAGGTCCAGTATGGATATTTTTGCTGCTGCTACGCTACTGTTTTTGGTCATGGATCCCCTTGGTAATGTGCCCTTATTCTTGTCTGTGCTTAAGGAAGTGCCGGAAGAGCGTCGTAGTTGGGTATTGCGTCGCGAACTATTGATCGCCTATGGCGTGCTCTTGCTGTTCTTGCTTATGGGTCCTTATGTACTGAATTTCTTACAGTTGTCCAAAGAAGCTATCAGTATTGGTGGCGGTATCGTACTGTTTTTGATTGCCCTAAAAATGATCTTCCCTACGGAGCATGGTTTGCTGGGCCCTGGTCATAAGGGTGAGCCCTTGGTGGTGCCCTTGGCGATCCCCATGATCGCTGGTCCTTCTAGTCTAGCCATCGTGATGCTGATGCGTGAACAATCCAACGGTGATTTGTTTAGCATGTGGCTGGCAGTCACGCTGGCATGGGGTGTTAGTGCACCTATTTTGTTGGCCTCTAAGCGTCTGCTACGTTTGCTTGGTGAGCGTGGTTTGACCGCTATAGAGCGTTTAATGGGTATGGTACTGATCATCATGTCTGTACAGATGTTGCTAGAGGGCGTAGCCCAGTATTTGCGTACCAGTTTTTAGGTAACA
>CALKFY010000048.1 GCA_938084925.1 uncultured Pseudomonadales bacterium | reverse complement strand
CCACCTAGCTTTTGCAGCTCTTCCATGGCCTTTTTAATCTGCGTGCGGCTTGGCTCTTCTTCTGGCTCAATGTTGTTTTGTAGAGCTTCTAATTCAGCAGCAGCTTGGCGAGCTTTAGCGCGTCCCATGGTGGTATTCCTTAACAATGCTTAAACAATCAAATTAGGTGTAGAACAGGGTGGCAAGACCCAAAAAGGCACAAAAGCCCACTACGTCAGTAATGGTGGTGAGTATAACACCACCAGCTAGCGCTGGGTCGATATGAATGGCTTTTAATAGTACTGGCAGTGAAGCACCGCTAATAGCCGCTACGATTAGGTTAATAATCATAGCGATAGCAATGACAAAGCCAATGGTGGGATCATTGAACCACCAGCTGGCAATAACAGCAACCACAAGAGCCCAAATAGCGCCGTTTATAGCACCTACTATGACTTCACGATTAAGTAGATAGCCGATGTTGCTGCGTTCAACGTGGCCTAAGGCTTGGCCGCGAATCACTAGGGTAAGGGCTTGGCTACCTGCAATACCGCCCATACTGGCAACAATAGGCATAAGAATAGCTAAAGCTACTACCTGTTCGATGGTGTCTTGGAATAGGCCAATAACAAAGGAAGCTAGTAGGGCGGTAAGGAGGTTGATACCCAGCCATACGGCGCGGCGCCTAGAGGTTTTTAATACAGGTGCGAAGGTATCTTCGTCTTCGTCCAAGCCTGCCATGCGCATCAAGGAGTGGTCCGCGTCTTCACGGATTACGTCAACCACGTCATCGATAGTGATACGGCCTAATAAACGACCTTCGTCATTAACAACTGGGGCAGATACCCAGTCATGGCGTTCAAATAGGTTGGCTACTTCAGAATCGTGTAACTCAGCCGTGATGGCCTCTGACTCTGTGTCCATGATTTCCCGCACTTCCATGTTGGGGTCACTCACCAGCATCTTAGTGATGGGTAGCAGGCCAATATAGCGGTCTTTGCGGGTCACCACGAAGATATTATCGGTGGTGTCGGGCATTTCTTCATGGCGGCGTAAGAAACGCAATACGGTGTCGATGGTAATGTCAGGGCGAACACTGATGATGTCGGTGTTCATTAACCCGCCTGCCGTATCCTCTGGGTACTGCAGGACACGTTCAACCCGTTGGCGGTCCTGTTGGTCCATACTATGCAGGACTTCTCGCAACACGGTTTTGGGTAGCTGTTGCAGGATGTCAGCCAAGTCATCGGTATCAAGATTTTCTGTGGCTTGCAGCAGCTCTTCCATATCCATGCTTTTTAGGAAGTCGGCCTGGATATCGTCGTTTAGGTGCTGTAGTACTTCGCCTTCGTTCTCAGCATCAATCAGGTTCCACAGAATTTCACGTTCCCGTGGTGGTGAGGATTCGAGTAGGTGGGCGGTATGGGCTGGTTTGAGAGTATGGTTGAGCATATGGCGCACCTGTATAAAGGCGCCACTTTCGAGGGCATCGTTCAGCTCTTGTAGCCTAGATTCCATCATGACTCGTACCATGGGTTAATCAGTAAGCATTTATTTTAGCTGAGCTGGCTCCTAAGCGGAACCTTTATCAGGCCTGCTGGGAAGAATTTTTTTAGGAAAATCCGCTAGTTATTCGTCTTCGTCGAAGCGGTTGTTGATAATGTCGCAGACATCAATGTGGGCTTGATGGGCATTTTCACCTTGCACCTTGATGTTAAGTTCAGTGCCTTGGCTTGCAGCCAGCAGCATGACAGACATGATGCTCTTGGCATTGACCATGCGATCAGGAATGCCAATTTCTATCTCACACGCATGTTTGCTAGCTACATTGACTAGCTTGGCGGCAGCGCGAGCATGCAAGCCTAGCTTGTTGACAATAGTAATGTTGGATTCGATTAGATCGCTCATGATTTTAGTAGATATCTATAAATAAGCCCTCAAGCATACTGGTTAAGGGCTATTGTTGTCCAATGCCGTTAACAGTTATCGCGTAGCGGCTGCAAAAAGTGCATCATTGCTATCGCAGGCACGTAGGCGTTCGCGGAATTCGGCCTGACTAAATTGGCCGGCCAAAGTAGATAGTACTTGCAGGTGCTCGCTAGTTGCATCTTGCGGTACTAACAAGATAAACATGATGTCGACGGGTTGGCGGTCGATGGCATCAAAATCAACACCGTGTGCCAGCTTGATCAGGGCGCCGGTGACCTGCTGGCAGGTAGCGATGCGGCAGTGGGGTATGGCAATGCCATCGCCAAAACCGGTGCTACCCAGTTTTTCTCGACCAATTAAGGCCGTGAAAAGCTCCGTTGCATTGAAGGCCGGTATAACACTGGCTAGCCATTCTGAGGCGGCTTCAATGGCGCGTTTTTTACTGTTGCACTCAAGAGCGTTAAGAGTGCGGGCAGGGGTGAGAATGTCGATAATTTCCATGATGTAAAAGTTAAGCTAGGCGTTTGCGTTCGTTGGAGGGTGGAATGTTCATGCTTTCTCGGTATTTGGCGATTGTGCGCCTGGCTACCTGAATGCCTTGGTCTTCGAGTAAACCTGTTAATTTGCTGTCACTTAAGGGTTTACGAGGTAGTTCTGCGGCAATCAATTTTTTGATCAGTGCGCGGATAGCGGTACTAGATGCTTCGCCACCATTAGCCGTAGCTACGTGACTGGAGAAAAAGTATTTCAGCTCAAAAATGCCACGAGGGGTGTGGATATATTTCTGAGTGGTAACCCTAGAAATAGTCGATTCGTGCATTTCCACTTGTTCAGCAATCTCTGCAAGTACCAAGGGTTTCATGGCTTCTTCGCCGTATTCTAAAAAGCCTTGTTGAATGTCACAGATGCGGCCAGCTACCTTTAGTAGTGTATCATTTCTGCTTTCTAAGCTCTTTAAGAACCACTTGGCTTCTTGCAGGTGGTTCTTAATAAACTGGTTGTCGCTGGCATTAGAGGATTTACCGAGTGAGGCATACTGCTGGTTGATGCGAATCTTCGGTGCAGAGTCAGGATTAAGTTCCACACGCCAAGCGCCATTGACTTTACGTACCATGACATCTGGTACGACGTATTCAGCGTGATTGATGGCCACCTTGGCGCCAGGTTCTGGCTGTAGACTAGTGATCAGGCCTATGATGTCTTGCAGTTGGGTTTCTTTATATCCCGAGCGGCGGCGTAACAGGTTGTAATCGTGACTGGCCAGAACATCTAAGTATTTATCAACAATGGTAATGGCACCTTCGCGCCAAGGCGTGTCGCTGGGCAGTTGGCGTAGCTGAATGAGTAGGCATTCACGTAGATCTTGGGCGGCAACACCTAAGGGGTCAAATTGTTGTATACGATGAATGACCGCTAACAACTCGTCCACTTCTAGGCTTTCTTCTAGGCCTATTTGGGCAAAGTTGTCGTTGATACCCTCTAGTAATTCTTCATGGCTCTGGCTGAGGTAGCCGCGTTCATCAATAGCGTCTATTACTGAGGTGCCTACAAAGCGATCTATATCACTCATAGGAGTAAGATTAAGCTGCCACTCTAAATGCGCTTGTAAATCAGGTGTGTCGCCATTGATACTATCAAAATCGAAGTCGTCACCACCAGCGATAGAGCCAGATCCGGCTGCATTTTGGAATACATCATCCCAAGCACTGTCAGTAGCTAGTTCAACAGGAATCTCTTCGTTCCAATCATTGTCAGCATAGCTTTCGTCTTCTAGGTGATCGGTGGTTTGATCATTACTGGGGGTGGGTTGTTCTTGGTCGCTGTTGCTTAAACCTGGGTCTTGGCTTTGTAGGTTGTTATCATCTTGACTGGGTTCTGGATCTTGGTCTTCTTCTACTTCAAGTAGGGGGTTGCTATCGAGAGCTTGTTGAATTTCTTGTTGTAGATCGAGGGTGGAAAGTTGTAATAAGCGGATAGCCTGTTGCAGCTGTGGCGTCATGGCCAGCTGCTGATTCATCTTTAACTGTAGTGAGGCTTTCATGGCTAAGGTTTTAACTCTTGAATGGCTACAGGCTGAAGTTATCGCCCAAGTATACATCTTTTACTTGCTGGTTGGCTAAAATCTCACTGCTAGTGCCAGCTGCAAGTATATATCCTTCACTAACAATGTAGGCAATGTCACATATGTCGAGGGTTTCACGGACGTTGTGATCGGTTATGAGTACACCAATGCCTTTGTCACTTAAATGATTAATAACTTGTTTAATATCGCCTACGGAGATAGGGTCTACACCTGCGAAGGGTTCATCCAAGAGGACGAAGTGTGGATCGCTAGCCAGAGCTCGGGCTATTTCTACCCGTCGTCGCTCACCACCCGACAGACTCATGCCTAAGCTGTTGCGAATATGCTGAATATTAAATTCGTTAAGTAGGCTTTCTAATTTATCGTTGCGGCTAGCCTTATCCAGTTCTTTGCGAGTTTGTAAGATTGCCATGATATTGTCAGCTACGCTTAACTTGCGGAATACGGAAGCTTCTTGGGGTAAATAGCCGATGCCTGCCTTGGCTCGTCCATGCATGGGTAGCTTGGAAATATCTTTTTGATCAATGTACACTCGGCCCTTGTCGGCTTGCACGAGCCCTACAATCATATAGAAACAGGTGGTTTTGCCTGCGCCATTAGGCCCGAGTAGGCCGACTACCTGACCAGATCTAACGCTAATGTTAACGTCTTTTACAATGGCCCGTTGGCTGTAACTTTTGGCTAAGTTTTGTGCTTCAAGAAGTGACATGTTGCTAGCTGCCCGGGTTAAATATCATTTTAACGCGTTGCTTAGTATTTGGTTTGGCATTCGCCTTTACCTTTTCATCTGCTACGGAATAGTAGATGGTGTCGCCGCTAAATTGATTGCCTTTCTGGTGTAGTGCCGCATGGCCCGTAAGTGTAATAACATCTTTTATAACTTCATATACAAGATCGTCAGCCCAAGCCTCTAGCTTGCTTTGGTCACTCTGTGCGGATTGCTGCAAATGCGCTTGGCTGTCGGCGTTGCCAATGGCGTGAAAACGATCAATGTTGTCATTGGCGTCCATTATAATTTCGACACTGTTGGCAGAAATGATCATGGAACCTTGAGTAACGATAACGTTGCCAGAGTATACATAATGTCCTTTTGCTTCATCCATAACCGCAGAGTCAGCTTCTAAGCTTATCGGTTGCTTGCGATCGCTATCTAAGGCCTGTACCGACCCAGTTAGGGTAAGTAGGCTAGCTAACAATAAATTAGGTAACAATTTTGGTTTCCACATAAAGCTAGTTTCCTGGTTGGATTGTGCCACGCACTTGACGCAATAAAGTAAGCACCTGCGTGTCCATTTGTAATTTAATGCCATTGGCTTGCAGCTGGCTTTGTCTACCTTGAATAGTGACCTGTTCGCTGCCTGTAAGCAAGTTTTGATTAGGTAGGATTCTAAGACTTTCGGTTATTAGGCTCATTGGGTTTTCTCGGGCCGGGCCGTTGGTAATGAAGACCTTTTTATCCAAGGCTATTTGGGCTCCAGAATCAATCACTGTTGCGGTATCGGCACGGCCAAACCAAGGCGAATTGTTAGTACGGAAAAACTGAAAGCGGGGAGCTTTGATATCCGTGGCAGAAAATTCGTTAATATGAGCGAAGTGTTGGCCACTAATCTGGCTACTCATGAGGCCAGCATGATCATATTGCATACTAGTAGCGTCCAGCATGAAGTAATCGGGGGTGTAGGTTTTTTTTTGTTCGCTAGCTGCTTGTTCTACTTGTTGTTGCCAAAAGGATAGTCCCACTAGTAGCAATAATAATGCTAGTAAATTGATAAATAACCATTTCAGATTAAACCTGGCGATCATGTAGCGGATCCTAGTGTATTTTGGCCTATTGGCTGAGCGTTTTAGCTTACGCGCTTAAGTAGAGTACGAACATGTATAAAGTGTATATCAATAGCAGCATGAAACCCATGGTGCGGTTAATTTCACCACCACGGCGCGCGCGAAAGCCAAGCCCAAATAGAATTAAGGTAAGGACTAGCATGAGGCCGTAATCACGCCATAGTGCACCGGCAGCAATTTCGGCAGGGAATATCAGACCAGGTAATGCCATTACTGCCAGCAAGTTGAATATATTAGAACCTATAATGTTACCAATGGCCATCGCGTGCTGGCCTTTACGGGCACTAGCAATGGAAGCAGCTAACTCCGGTAGGCTGGTGCCAATGGCTACGATGGTAAGGCCGATAATAAGATCACTGACACCTAAGCTAATGGCAATGTCTGTAGCTCCCCATACTAGGATGCGTGAACCAGCCCCTAAAATAAGTAAACCTAGTATCAGCCAAAAAATACTACGGCCTAGACTCATTGCCGGAATTTCTTGAGTTGGACGGTTTTTGTGTTGGTCTTGGTAGCGTTTAAATAGATAGAGTGATACAACAAGGCCTGCTAGCAGCAATACACCATCCATGAAACCTAAATATTGGTCTAGCAATAAAACACCCGCACCGATGGTGGCAACGGTGAGTATCGGTAACTCGGTGCGAACTAGTGAACCGCGAATGGGTAATGGGGCGATTAATGCTGTAGCGCCTAAAACTAGTGCGATATTGGCAATGTTAGAGCCGATAGCGTTACCGACGGCAAGGCCTGGTGCTTGATTCCAAGCGGCAATAGCCGAAACCAAAATCTCGGGAGCGGAAGTGCCAAAAGCAACGACGGTCAAACCGATTAGCATGGGGGACATGCCGAGGTGGTTGGCCGTAGCTGCAGCACCATCGACAAAACGATCGGCACTCCAGATTAGTAAACCTAGACCCAAAAATACGGCGAGAGTGGCAACAAGCATAAACAATGAATTATCAGTTTCGAAAGGGCCGCAAGAATACCACAGGCGCAGCCATTAATGCTAAACTTAGGCGATGTTTTGCTGTCTGACTGTTATCGCGATGTAGATTTGCATCGTGGCCTAGGTTGACTCGAGAGTTGGTTAGGGTAATTTCAAGTTAGATCAATGGAAAGAATGGAATGTCCCAGACAAATTTGATTGAAGTCAGAGACTTAAGTTTTGCGCGTGCAGAGCGTCTGATTTTCGACAAGCTTAATATAAGTATACGACGTGGTCGCGTGACAGCGATAATGGGGCCTAGTGGTTGTGGTAAAACTACCTTGTTGCGTTTGATTGGTGGCCAGTTACAGCCTGCTCAAGGTCAGGTGTGTGTTTTTGATGAAGATCTATCTAAGTTGAGCCGTGATCGCTTGACCAGCTTACGCTCGCGCATGGGGGTGTTGTTTCAAAGTGGTGCCTTGTTTACGGATTTGGACGTATTTGAAAACGTTGCCTTTCCACTGCGTGAGCACAGTTCTTTATCCGAAGATGAACTGCGCGATCAAGTGCTTCTACAACTTGAGGCCGTAGGTTTACGTGGTGCTCGCCATCTAATGCCGTCGGAACTTTCTGGTGGTATGTCTCGACGTGTTGCTTTGGCACGTGCCATTGCCATGGGGCCGGAACTTATTCTCTATGATGAACCTTTTGCTGGCCAAGATCCTATTGCGATGGCAGTTTTACAGCGTCTAATTCGGGCCTTGAATGACCAGATGCAACTTACCAGTGTGCTTGTGTCTCACGACGTTGCTGAGGCTTGTGCAATCGCTGATGAAGTCATTTTGCTAGGCCGGGGTAATTTGTTGGCTCAAGGGGCTCCCGAAGAACTGTTAAATAGTAACGATCCTATGGTGCGCCAGTTTATGCATGGTCATGCTGATGGTGCTATTCCTTTTCACTTTCCGGCACCAGATTTAATGACAGAGTTGCGCACCGAGTCTGGGCGTAACCAGGCTCGGTCTAGTGGTGTGGTAGAGGCGGTGGAGCTGAACTAATATGATGTTTAATTGGTTACAGAAATTAGGTTCACGTGTGCTTTTGCGCTTGTCGAGCCTTGGTGCAGCCTTAGTGATGTTGTTACAGTCGCTCTTGGTTTTGCCTGGGCCAAGAGGCTGGCAGCGTCTGACTCAGCAATTGTATGTGGTGGGAGTGCAGTCCTTTATCATTATATTTGTGTCAGCTGGATTTATCGGCATGGTGTTAGGTTTGCAAGGATACACCTTGTTAGTAGACTATGGCTCCGAACAGGCCGTTGGGCAAATGGTGGCCTTGACCTTGGTGCGTGAGTTGGCTCCCGTGGTCGCAGCTTTGCTGTTTGCTGGTCGTGCTGGTTCCGCTTTGACGGCTGAGTTAGGGCTGATGAAAGCGACGGAGCAGTTAGCTAGTTTAGAGATGTTTGGTGTTGACCCTTTGCATCGCATAGTGGCGCCGCGCTTTATTGCAGGCTTAATTTCTCTACCTATATTGGTCATCATCTTTAATTTGGTTGGCGTTTATGGTGGTCACTTGGTCGCGGTAGAGTGGTTGGGTGTGCATAGTGGGGCTTATTGGGGCAACATGCAGGCGGCCGTGGATTTTTCGGATGATGTGATGAATGGTTTGATAAAGGCGTTGGTTTTTGCAACGTTAGTTACTTGGACCGCGCTCTATCAAGGCTATACCTGCGTACCAACTTCGCAAGGCATAAGTGAGGCCACCACACGTACGGTGGTTTATTCCTCCTTGATGATATTGGGTTTTGATTTTATTTTGACGGCGTTAATGTTTGGAGGTCTGTGATGGCAAAGAAGTGGCTAGAAATTAGTGTGGGTGGCTTGTTGGTCGCTGGTATAGCTGCATTACTGGTACTTGCATTACAGGTTAGTGGTAGTCACCTTGGTGGAGCCTCTGGACAGTACCGGCTGACAGCTTTGTTTGATAACGCTGCGGGTTTGTCCGCCAAAGCCAGAGTGACTTTAGCTGGTGTTACAATAGGTGAGGTAGATCAAGTAAGTATCGATAAACAAACGTTGATGGCCAGGGTCGATATGAGCATTGATAGTGCTGTGGATTACCTTACCTTGGATAGCAGTGCGAGCATTTTGACTGCTGGTTTGTTGGGTGAGAAGTATGTTGGCTTAAGTATTGGTGCTGAAGAAGAGGTATTGGCTGACGGCGACATGATTGAAGATACGCAATCGGCTCTGGTGTTAGAGGAACTAATAGGTCAAGTGTTGTTGAATTTAGGTGGTGATTAAAGTGATGACAAAGAGAGTGGTTGTGCGCAATTGGTTGTTGGGTGCCGTGATTGGCTTGTTTGGTGTGGTGGTGCCTGTTCAAGCTGATGAATGGCAAGAAGCTAGTGCCGTCGTGGTAAGTACCACTGATGATATGTTGTCTTTGTTGGTCAGTAACAAGAAACAAACAGTTGCTGAGGTGACGCCAGCGATAGATCTTGTGTTGGCGCCGGTGGTGGATTTCCGCACCATAGCGAAAGGCGTAATGGCAAAGTATTACCGTCGTGCTAAGCCCGCACAATTTGATACTTTTGTTACTGTATTTCATGAATCATTGATTAAGACGTACGCTAAAGCCGTAGTGACGTTTGAAATTGATTCATTCAAATTACAAAAGAATCCAGGTGTTGACACTCGTGAGTTACGTGAAAAAATTTGGGTGAAAGTTTATGCGAGTAATAACGTTTATGATATCCACTACACTATGTCCGCAAAGAGTGGTCAGTGGATGGTGACTAATGTGGTATTGGACGGGGTGAATTTAGGTTTAGCTTTCCGCAATCAGTTTGCTACGGCAATGAGCAAGAACGGTAACGATATGGATGCAGTAATCGCCGATTGGAACCTAGGCTCTAGCTAATTGCATGTTTACTTAAAGAATAGCTTCTTTAACTAGTCGAAAATGCCATTCTTTTGCTATAATTTTGCTTTTGTTTTAACTGTATTGTGGCAACTGTTAACAATACGAATATTTTGTAGAGAACTGGTTTATGGACGCAGCACAAGTCAAGCAAGAAATTGAAGCGCAACTGACAGGTTCAGAAGTCTTTCCTAGCGGTGAAGGCTGTAACTTTGCCGTGACTGTAGTTGGTGAAGTCTTTGCCGGTCTGACACCCGTTAAGAAACAGCAGTTAGTCTATGGGTGTTTGAATCAACACATTGCCGATGGCAGCATTCATGCTTTGACCATTAAAGCTTATACTCCAGACCAGTGGGCCAAAGTAAACGGCTGAACCAATAATCTAGGCTGTAGGTTGGCCTGACATAGGAATTTGCATGGATAAGTTAAGTATTGTTGGTGGTGAGCAGCTTTCTGGCAGTGTACGAATAGCTGGTGCCAAAAACTCGGCTTTGCCGATTTTGGCGTCTACCTTGTTGGCTAGTGAGCCAGTGACCATCAAGAATCTTCCGCATTTGCATGATGTGACAACCATGATCGAACTTTTGGGTCGTATGGGTGTGTCCATGTTAGTGGGTGATAAGTTGGCCCTAGAAATTGATCCTCGCAGTATTAATAGTTGCGTGGCGCCATACGAGCTAGTGAAGACCATGCGCGCTTCAATACTCGTATTGGGACCTTTAGTCGCGCGTTATGGTGAAGCACGTGTGTCTTTACCTGGTGGCTGTGCTATCGGTAGTCGTCCAGTAGATTTACATATCCGTGGTCTAGAGGCCATGGGGGCTAAAGTAGACGTTGAAGACGGATATATTCATGCCGTAGCAAAGCGTTTGCATGGTGCCCATATCTTCTTTGACACAGTGACCGTCACGGGTACCGAAAATATTTTGATGGCTGCAGCATTGGCTGATGGTGAAACCGTACTTGAGAATGCTGCTAAAGAACCTGAAGTTGTGGACTTGGCTGAATGCTTAATTGCCATGGGTGCACAGATTACTGGTCATGGTACTGATACTATTCGTATACAGGGTGTTGAGCGTCTACATGCTTGTACCTTTAGTGTATTACCCGATCGTATTGAAACGGGTACTTATCTAGTTGCCGCTGCGGCAACAGGCGGCAGTATTACCGTGAAGGACACGCGCCCAGATACCTTAGAAGCTGTGCTTTTAAAGCTTGAAGAGGCCGGTGCGCATATCGAAACAGGTAAAGACTGGATCAAGTTGGACATGCAAGGCCGGCGCCCAAAGGCTGTGAATATTAAAACAGCACCTTACCCAGCTTTCCCAACAGACATGCAGGCGCAGTTTTCTGCGCTAAATGCGGTAGCGCAAGGTAGCGGACGTATTACTGAAACTATTTTTGAAAACCGCTTTATGCATATTGATGAAATGGCGCGTATGGGAGCTAAGGTAGTAGTTGAAGGCAATACCGTAATTCATGAAGGTATTGAACGCTTACAGGCGGCACCGGTGATGGCTACCGATCTACGCGCCTCTGCTAGTTTAGTAATCGCCGCGCTTGTTGCCGATGGCGAAACGGTGATTGACCGCATTTATCATATTGACCGCGGTTATGATTGTATCGAAGAAAAAATGGGTGCCCTGGGTGCCTGTATTAAACGAGTTGTATAGGAAACCATTAAGGCCATGCCTAATCGTTTGACCATAGCCCTATCTAAGGGCCGTATTTTGAAAGAGACCCTGCCACTTTTTGCAGCGGCGGGAATCGAGCCAACCGAAGATATCTATACTAGCCGCAAGCTAGTGTTTGAAACAAACCAGCCAGATGTGCGCTTGCTTGTTATTCGTGCCACTGACGTACCTACTTATGTTGCCTACGGCGCTGCCGATATGGGTGTGGCGGGTAAAGACGTATTGATGGAGCACGGTGGTGCGGGTTTGTATGAACCTTTGGATTTACAAATTTCTAAGTGTCGTTTAATGACCTGTGCACCAGTGGGTGCGAAGCCTGCGGGCCGTCGTTTACGTGTTGCTTCCAAATTTGTGAACCTCACTAAGCAATACTACGCCGAGCAAGGTCAGCAAGTAGATATTATTAAGCTCTACGGTGCTATGGAGTTGGCACCTATCTTGGGTTTGGCTGATCAGATCGTAGATATTGTCGACACCGGCAATACCTTGCGTGCTAATGGCTTAGAACCGCTAGAAGAAATTGCTAATATTAGTAGTCGCTTGGTAGTTGGCGAGGCATCCATGAAGCTTAAGCATGCGCGTATTAGCCCTATCGTTGAGCTATTGGCGAAGGCCGTTGCTGCTAAGCAGGAGGCTTAATTCATGCGCTTAAAAGTAAATCGTTTAGATGCCTCGAGCATCGATTTCAATACCCGTATGGATGCCTTGCTAGCCTGGGAAAGTGTATCTGATCCCCGTGTACAGCAAACCGTTAATGATATTATCGAACGTATTAAGCAGCAGGGTGACACGGCCTTGTTGCAGCTTACCAAGCAGCTAGACCGCGCTAACTTCAAGAGCGTGGCCAATCTAGAAGTACCTAAGCAAAAGCTACAAGAAGCCTTAGATGGTTTGTCAGACGAAAAGCGCGATGCGTTGTTGATTGCTGCAGAGCGTGTGCGTCAGTATCACGAAAAACAAAAGCAGGATTCTTGGCGTTATATGGAAGCCGATGGCACTTTGTTGGGCCAGAAGGTGACTCCTATGGATCGCGTAGGTATCTATGTGCCTGGCGGCAAAGCAAGCTACCCTTCTTCTGTGCTGATGAATGCTATTCCTGCCAAGGTGGCGGGTGTAGGCGAAGTTGTCATGTCAGTGCCAATGCCTAATGGTCAAGTGAACCCTCTGGTGTTGGCTGCTGCTGCAGTGGCGGGCGTGGATCGTGTGTTTGCCATTGGTGGTGCTCAAGCCATTGCTGCTATGGCCTACGGTACAGCATTGGTACCTAAAGTAGATAAGATCGTTGGTCCAGGCAATATTTATGTAGCGACTGCCAAGCGTGCCGTGTTTGGCGTGTGTGGTATCGACATGATTGCTGGCCCATCAGAAATTTTGGTTGTCTGTGATGGCAAGACCGATCCTGACTGGGTAGCTATGGACTTGTTCTCTCAGGCTGAGCATGATGAGCAAGCACAGTCTATTTTGCTTTGCCCTGATGAAGGCTACCTAGACGAAGTTGAAGCCGCCTTGCAGCGTTTGTTGCCGACTATTGATCGTCAAGAAATTGCGCAGACTTCTTTGCAAAATCGTGGTGCTTTGATCAAGGTAAAGGACATGGAACAAGCGGTAGAAATTGCTAACCGTATTGCTCCAGAACACTTGGAATTATCCGTAGAAGATCCAGAAGCCATGTTGCCTAAGATTCGCCATGCTGGCGCTATCTTTATGGGGCGTCACACAGCAGAAGCCTTGGGTGATTACTGTGCTGGTCCTAACCACGTACTACCTACCTCAGGTACCGCACGTTTCTCTTCACCGCTAGGTGTGTATGATTTCCAGAAGCGTTCTTCGCTAATTATGTTCTCCCCAGAAGGTGCCAGTGAAATGGGTAAGGTAGCCTCTGTATTAGCCCGCGGCGAAGGCCTAGACGCCCACGCCCGCTCTGCAGAATACCGCATCCTCGAAGACTAGTAGTTCTTCTTTAGTTCGTGGCCCCGTCGTTGGGCTGCGAGCGAATTATCACCGGTGCGACATGCACAAATATCAGCCTGTGGTGCCACGGTGCTCAGTTAGGACTAGCGAGTAGCGATCAAGGTAGCACGCCTCGGTGCAGGATAGCCTTCAGCTGTGAGCTCGGGGTTTTCTGGGTCTAGGAATTGTTCCAGGGAATGGAAGGTCATCCATTCCGTAGCTTGCTGCTCATCAAGGCTGGTCATATTCACATCAACCGTACGCACATCCTTGAAGCCGGCACGGCGTAGCAGGTTCTCTAGGGCCGCAGTGGAAGGTAAAAACCACACGTTCGCCATCTTCGCGTAACGATCTTCGGGTACCAGAATAGTGTACTCATCGCCAGGTACGACAATAGTTTCCAAGACAAGCTCGCCGCCGGGCCGTAGATAGCTCATGAGCTCACGTAAGTGATCAATGGGGGAGCGGCGGTGATAAAGCACACCTAGGCAAAATACAGTATCAAAACAACCAAAGGCTGGCAGGTGTTCGCTGCGTAGCGGCAATAGATGTGCGCCATTGGCTGGTAACAAACGCTGAGCCGCATGGAACTGATATAAAAAGATACGTGTTGGATCGATACCGATAGCCATATTGGCGCCAGCGCCTAGCATCTGGTACAAGAAATAACCGTTGCCTGTGCCTATATCCAAAACATTGCGGCCTTTAAGATTGCTCACATGAGGCAAGATACGTTGCCATTTCCAATCCGAACGCCATTCCGTATCAATGTCGATACCCAAATAATGCCACGGCCCTTTGCGCCAAGGCTTGAATGCCATGAGATTGTCTTTTAGCTGGGTCTGGTCAAGCTGCTCATCTGTCGGCAAATTTTCTGGCAAAGGCAGGGTGACGCGTTGCTCCGTAAAGTCGACATTGTCTAGTGTTAGTTCTGGTAGAGCCGCCAAGGCTTGGTCCCATTCTTCGGTACGACCGTGGGCCTTGTCATAGTAATGTTCTTGCAGCGCGCCTTGTAGCGCCTCGTGATGATCAACGAGGTCGGTATCTACGGTAGCTTGAAAAAATGCGTCGAGGGAAATGGTCATGAACTAATGCCAGAATTTAATAATGGGAGAAAGTGGAAGGTCAAATATGCTTATTTGAAAGCTAGTAGGGCACAGAAGTTAAAACACTGCATGCAAACTTCAATTTGCTTAAAGCCTGCCTCTTGTAAGCGTTGGCGATGTTGTTCCAAGGTGTTGGGGACTAATACATTTTCCAGGGCGGCACGTTTTTGTGCTACTTCTAGATCACTGTAGCCTTGGAAGCGTTTAAAGTCATGGTACAAGTCTACCTGTAGGTCTTGTTGTTGCTCATTGTCGAAACGAATTTTCTCGGCTAATAACAATACACCACCGGGTTTTATGCCCGCGCTAATATCATTGAGAATCGCTTGGCGCTGTTGGTCTTCAATAAACTGTAAAGTGAAGTTTAAGATGACAATGGAGGCGTTGCTTATTTCTGTGTCTTGAATGTTTTGTTGGCGAATCTCATAGCTAGCTTGGCTGTTATCACGGGCCATATTGTGCTGGCAGCGGCTTACCATGGCGGCGGAATTGTCTACGCCAATAACATGACAACTAGCGGGTAGATTCTGACGCAAGCGTAGTGTGGCTGTGCCTAAGGAGCTGCCAAGATCGTAGCATTGGCTGTCTTCTTGGCCGTAGCGTTGGGCTACCACGCCAATGACATCCATTAAAAAACCGTAGCCAGGTACGGAGCGCTGGATCATATTGTCAAACACATCGGCTACTTGAGCATTAAATTCAAATGGCGCTGTGCTCATGGGTGTGGCAAATAGTTTATCTGTTTGTTTGTTGTCGGACATGGTGATTATTGGCTTATAGGTCTAATGCCCAAGGTGGTTGTAGCTGAGTGCTCTTGACCTTGGCGTTGATAATTTATATTTAAACTAGTGCCTGGCGTTAGTCCTGCAACATAGTCCATGGCAGCGCGCGCTTTGATGGCCGGCTGGCCGTCAAAGCCAGTGATAACGTCACCTTGTTGTAGGCCCGCTTTGTGGGCAGGGCTGCCCACATAGACACCGGTCACAACAATTTGTTCTTGTTCGTCATGCTGTTGCAAAGTGCCTGTCATGTGCTGGCTAACTAATTCAGCTGTAACGCCTAGCCAGCCACGGATAACCTTGCCGTTTTGTAAGATGCTATTGGCAACTTGGCTTGCTGTGCTAATGGGTATCGCCAAGGAAAGTCCTTGGCTGTTATGGCTGGTGGCTGTGTTGATGCCGATAAGTTGACCGGCACTATTGATCAGGGCACCACCGGAGTTGCCTTGGTTGATTGGTGCATCCGTTTGAATGAAGTTTTCAAAGGTGTTTAAGCCTAGTTGGTTTCTGCCAAGGGCACTAATGATACCCATTGATACAGAGGTGCCTAAGCCGTGAGGATTACCTATGGCAAGCACGATATCACCAGGGCGGCTCTGGTCTTGTTGTGGGATTAGGGCTGGCTGTAAATCTGGCAAATCAATCTTTAGTAGTGCTAGGTCTGTTTCGGGGTCTATGCCAATGACCTCGGCCTCAGCGGTACGCCCATCGTTTAAGTTGGCCTCTAGGCGATCGGCACCGGCGATGACGTGGTGATTGGTGAGTATGTGTCCATCTTGGCTGATGATGACGCCAGATCCCAAGCCTACAGCAGTGCCTTGCTCAGCAACAAGCTCGCCGGCAACAAATTGTTGATAGTGTGGATCTTCAAGCAGTGCCAAGTTAGCGCTGGTGTCGATGCTGATACGATAAATACGTACTACCGCGGGCAGTACTTTTTCTACCGTGTCAGCATAGCCGTGAGCAGTACCTGCTCGACCTTGATTAAGGGGCGATGTCACTTGCTGTAGCCACTCTTGTATCTGGGTTTTGCCTGCCCAGCCCAAGGTGAGCCCGGTTATAGCACCTAAAAGGATAAATAGGCTGATGTATTTGGCAGTTTTGGGCATCTAGTGAGTACTTAGCTAGTGGTTGGTGTTGTAGGGCTATTAGTTTAAACTTTCATTACCGGCTTGGCAAAATATCAGGCTTTTATTCAGTGTAATAATCAAGACTATGTTTAAGGTTAACTATGGCTATCTCCCGTCAGCAACTCAATGACTATTTACAACAGCTTTTACAGGTGTCTCTATTTAAGGACTATTGCCCCAATGGTTTGCAGGTAGAGGGTGCTGAAAATGTCAGTAAAATAGTATTGGGTGTTACCGCTAGTCAGGCGTTAATTGATAAGGCAGTGAGCGTTGAAGCGCAAGCAATTATTGTGCATCATGGTTATTTTTGGCGTAGTGAGCCAGAAGCGATTGTGGGTATGAAGCAGCGACGTATAAAGAGTTTGTTGGTGAATGATATCAATCTCTGGGCTTATCACTTACCTTTGGATTGTCATGCTGAGTTGGGTAATAACCCTCAGTTGGGGTTGTTGCTAGGCTGGCCTGTGACAGGTTATTTAACTGGCGATGGCCCTACCGGCTTGGGGTTGTGGGGGGAGTTGACTGAGTCAGTAAGTGGAGGGCAAGTGCAGCACCAGTTGCAAGAGGCTCTGGGACGTAGTGTTTTGCATGTGGCACCTGATGATCGTCCAATTCGTCGTATTGGTTGGTGTACAGGCGGTGCGCAGGGATATATAGACAAGGCTGTTGAGTTGGGTCTTGATGCTTATGTATCTGGCGAGATTTCAGAATCTACCGTGCACACGGCGCGAGAAAATGGCATTCATTATTTTGCAGCTGGCCATCATGCCACCGAGCGGGGTGGCGTGCAGGCACTGGCGCAGCATCTTAATGAAAAATTTGCATTAGATTGTGAGTTTGTGGATTTGGATAATCCAGCTTAAGTGTGCAAATCTCTGGGGCTGGCTTTGGCTGTAGGCAAGTGCCAGTCCCTTCTATTTAAATTGTAGCTAGGTAGCAATGTGTCCACGAGCTAGATACTCGTGAGACTGCATTTCTTGCAAGCGGCTAAGGGTGCGCTGGAAGACAAAATCTAAGCCACCGCCTGCATAAAGGTCTAATAAGCTAACTTCGGCCGACATGATAAGCTTGACGTTGGCGTCATAGCAAACATCCACTAGGTTCACAAAGCGGCGGCCTTGGTCGTCCGTGTTGCGACTCATTTGCGGTACGTTGCTGATCAGTATCGCGTGGTATTCGCTAGCGATTTCTAGGTAGTCGTTTTGTGATCGAGGCTTGTCACACAGTTCGGCAAAATCAAACCAGATAATATCTTCACACTGCTTGCGGTAATGAAAACTACGCTTGTTGATGTCTAGATCACCATTGGTTTGGCATTCGTTGGCTATGGGCGACAGTGCACAGAAGCTGGTTTCTAGGCTTGTGTCGGCTTCCGCATCCAATGGGTAGTGATATAGCTCGGCTTGTTCTAGGCTACGTAGGCGATAGTCAGTGCCGCCATCCACGTTGACAACCACGGTACGTTCTTCCAGTAACTTGATGGCTGGCAAAAAGCGTTGGCGCTGCAAACCGTTTTCGTACAGTTTTGCCGGCTCGATGTTAGAGGTGGCTACTAACACCACGTTACGCTCCATGAGGGCTTCAAGCAGGCTGCCAAGGATCATGGCATCGGTGATGTCGGTAACAAAGAATTCATCAAAACAGATGACTTCAGCTTGGGTTGCTAGGTCGTCGGCCACTTTAAGTAATGGATTCTTGCTGCCATTATAGCTGTCTAAGCGTTGGTGTACATCGCGCATAAAACGATGGAAGTGAGTGCGATGTTTGGCTTGCATAGGTAGGCATTCATAGAAAATATCCATGAGGTAGGTTTTGCCTCGGCCGACGCCACCCCAAAAATACAAACCTTGTGGGCGAGCAGCGGTTTGGTTGCGGCCAAATATGCGCTTTAAGCGCTTTTGCTTAGGTGCGGGGGCCTGTAGCTCTTCAAATAAGCGTTGTAGGTGTGTAATTGCATTGGCTTGGGCCGGGTCATGGCTAAATTCAGGCAGGGCCTGGTCTGCTTGGTAGCGAGAAAGTGGCGTATCCATGAAAGAGCTCTGTTTAGGTGTAATCGATGACTAAGTTGGTTGCATTTTACCATCAGTGATAGTGTTTTTCATGATCTACACGGGGTCACATAATGGATATAAATAAAAAAACTGCTATAGGAGGTGATATCTATCACAAGGCGCTGGTTTAATTGTTATTTTTCATTACAATGGGTATTCATTGCTCTGTAATATAAGCAGGGTTAAAGTAGTGCTAGGTCCGTAGGAGATAGATGTGGAATTGTTGGGCAACGACTGGTTTTTTTGGTTGGTAATTTTGTTATTGGGTTTGGCCATTGGTTTTGTTGTAGGTCGCAATAACAATACTGACATGAAGGTACAGCATCAGTTGACCGAGCAACTAGCGGCTGCACAAGCAGAGTTGGCGGAATATAAGGAAAAGGTTGCCTTGCATTTTGCTGATACAGCAGCAGCGGTTAATGCCATGACTGACAGCTATCGCAAGGTGCATGTTGAGTTAAGCAAAGGCGCTAGGGTCTTGTGTGACGATCCAGATACCGTAGAAAGCTTGCTGGCCTTGGATAATCAAAATCAACGTGTAGTCGCTGAGCAAGAGCCGCAAGTAATGGTGCGTCCACCGATGGACTATGCGCCTAAGACACCGGATTCTGAGCATGGTACATTGGATGAGCGCTACGGCTTGCGCGAAGGGCAAGAGGCAGTTGATCGTCCGCAGTATGATATCCCTGTTAAGCCCGGTGGTTTGAGCTAATCGTAAGTCAGGCTTTAGTCCAATTTTTGTCGGACTAAAGTGTGACCTGGATAAATTGGGGTCAGAGGATAAATTGGGGTCAGAGTAACAATACCAGAGTAAATTGGGGTCAGAGTAACAATACCAGAAGGCAATTGGTTTAAATCACTATTGTTCTTGGTATTGTTACTCTGACCCCAATTTACTCAATTTACTCACGTCGCTCGCAATGGCGCGGTGGGCCTGTGTAATTGATCCAAATCACTATTCCTTTTCTGTCCTACTTCCTTTATAATTCGCCCTCGCAGTTTTGCTGCGTATATCAAGTTATCGGTTTTGCTCTATCCAGCAGGCTGGTAACCAATAATTATAGGTAAGTGCGATAGGGTTTACCGACCTGTATTCGCCAAGAGAAGGTTATCAATATGAAAACCGTAAGTACTAAACCAGCCGAAGTCACTCGTGACTGGTATGTTGTCGACGCAGAAGGTAAAACCTTAGGCCGTCTAGCAACTGAAATCGCCCGCCGTTTGCGTGGCAAGCATAAGCCTGAATTCACTCCTCACGTTGATACTGGTGACTACATTGTTGTAGTAAACGCCGAAAAAGTACACGTAACTGGTAAAAAAGCTCAAGACAAGATGTACTACCGTCACACTGGTTACCCAGGTGGTTTACGTTCTATGTCCTTTGAGAAGATGGTTGATCATGCTCCTGAGCGTACTATTGAGTTCGCCGTTAAAGGTATGCTACCAAAGGGCCCTCTGGGTCGTGCCATGTACACCAAGTTGAAGGTATACGCTGGTAACGAGCATCCACATCAGGCGCAACAGCCTCAAGAACTGACCTTGTAAGGAAAATATCATGGCAGCTACTCAATACTATGGTACTGGTCGTCGCAAGACCTCTACTGCTCGTGTATTCCTGACTCCTGGTACAGGCAATATCTCTATTAATAATCGTTCCATCGACGTATATTTCGGTCGTGAGACTGCGCGCATGATCGTGCGTCAGCCTCTTGAGTTGACTGAAAATGCTGAGAAGTTTGACGTTAAAATCACTGTTGCTGGCGGTGGTGGTTTCGGTCAAGCCGGTGCTATCCGTCACGGTATCACTCGTGCATTGATGGAATACGATGAAACTCTACGTCCTACACTACGTGCCGCTGGTTTTGTTACCCGTGATGCGCGTGAAGTTGAGCGTAAGAAGGTTGGTCTACGTAAAGCACGTAAGAAGCCTCAGTTCTCCAAGCGTTAAGCTTACGGAAGAATATCAAAACCCAGCCTTGTGCTGGGTTTTTGCGTTTTTGGGGTTTGTGTTTTTGGGGTTTGTGTTTTTGGGGTTTGTGTTTTTGGGGTTGGCGTTTGCTTTTTTGTAGGTCGGGTTTTAACCCGACATGTCGGAATAAATTCCGACCTACCTGATTATGCTCAATTAAGCCTTTTGTCGCACTAAACATAGGGCTATTTGCCTTGTCTATTTAGGGGCTTTCCTTTAACATATGCGCTGGTAAATTTAGGCCCTTTATAACACCTCGAAAGAACAAGTTTTATAGTCTGCTGATGAAAATCAAAAGACGACACTTGCTGGAGAATAATTGAATGAGTAATGATGGCGTAAACAAAGGTCGTCGTCGCTTGCTAGTCGGCGCATCCACTGCTGTGGGTGCTGTTGGTGCAGTAGGTGCGGCAGTTCCTTTTGTAGCCTCCTGGAATCCGAGTGCAAAAGCTAAAGCAGCCGGTGCACCGGTAAAGGCGGATATCAGTAAGCTGGAGCCTGGTGCCCAGATGATCGTTGAATGGCGTGGCAAACCTGTATGGGTTGTGCGTCGTACAGCTGAAGCACTGGCTAACCTAGAAACCCTAAACGGTAGCTTGGCTGACCCTGAATCAGTAAAGTCCAAGCAACCTGGATATGTTCCTGGTACTTCTGTGCGCTCTATGCGTGACGAATACATGGTAATGATTGGTATCTGCACCCACTTGGGTTGCTCACCAACTTACCGTCCAGAAATTGCCCCAGCTGACTTGGGTGCCGATTGGAAAGGTGGTTTCTACTGCCCATGTCACGGTTCTACTTTCGATTTGTCTGGCCGTGTATACAAGAGCAAGCCAGCTCCAACTAACTTGGAAATCCCACCTCACTACTACGTTGACGACAACGTAATCGTAATTGGTGAAGACGGAGGTAATGCATAATGGCTGTCGGTAATCCTAATCGCCCTAAGGCCGAAAGTGGCATCATGCGTTGGATCGATGATCGATTCCCTGCAACGCAAATGTGGCAAGAGCATATGTCTAAGTACTATGCTGCACCAGCCAACTTTTGGTACGTATTTGGTGTTCTTTCCCTACTAGTTCTAGTGAACCAGATCCTAACAGGTATTTGGCTAACTATGTCTTACGAGCCTTCTGCAGAAGGTGCGTTTGCATCCGTTGAATACATCATGCGTGATGTAGAAATGGGTTGGATCATTCGTTACATGCACTCTTCCGGTGCTTCGGCCTTCTTCATAGTGGTTTATCTGCACATGTTCCGTGGCCTAATGTACGGTTCTTACCAGAAACCTCGTGAATTGATTTGGTTGTTCGGTATGGCTATCTACCTAGCATTGATGGCTGAAGGTTTCTTCGGTTACTTGCTACCATGGGGGCAGATGTCTTACTGGGGTGCACAGGTTATCTTGTCCCTAGCTGGTGCAATTCCAGTTATCGGTGACGATCTAATGACCTGGGTACGTGGTGACTTCCTGATTTCTGGTATCACTCTAAACCGTTTCTTCTCCTTGCACGTTATTGCTCTACCAATCGTGATCCTAGCTTTGGTTGTACTACACATCCTAGCGCTACACGACGTTGGTTCTAGCAACCCAGACGGCATCGAAATTGAAAAGAACAAGGACGAAAATGGCAAGCCAATTGATGGTGTTGCGTTCTGGCCTTATCTAGTAATTAAAGATCTAGTAGCTGTAGGTATCTTCCTAGTTGTATTCTGCTTAATCATCTTCTTCTTCCCAGAAGGTGGCGGTTACTTCATTGAGAAGCCCAACTACGAGCCTGCTAACCCGTTGAAGACACCGGAGCATATTGCACCAGTGTGGTACTTCACTCCTTACTACTCCATTTTGCGAGCCATTACATTCTCCTTGTTTGGTTTGGATGCTAAGTTCTTAGGTGTTGTTGCCATGGGTGCAGCTATTGCTGTCCTATTTGTGGTGCCTTGGTTGGACCGTAGTCCTGTTAAGTCCATGCGTTACAAAGGTTGGTTGAGCCGTATTTGGTTGGCTATTTTTGTTATCAGCTTTGTGATTCTAGGTTACTTGGGTACGGTTGCTGCGACACCGGGTCGTACAGCAGTAGCTCAGTTGTGTACAGCTTTGTACTTTGCTTACTTCTTCCTTATGCCTTTCTACACGCGTATGGAGTCCACTAAGCCTGTACCAGAGAGGGTGACAGACTAATGAAAAAGCTAATTATGATTGGTGCGATGTTGTTGGCACCTGTATTCGCTAGCGCTGCTGGTGGTCCAAGTGTTCCTCTAGATCACATTAAGGTAGACGCCACTAACCAGCAGTCTCTACAGCGCGGTATGCAGTTGTATGTGAACTACTGCTTAGGTTGTCACTCTGCCCAGTATCAGCGCTATGAGCGTGCTGCTACTGACCTACAGATTCCTGTAGACCTAATGACAGAGCACCTAGTGCATTCTGATCAAAAGGTTGGCGAGCAAATGACTAATGCCATGAACCCAGATCAAGCCAAAGCTTGGTTTGGTGCACCACCACCAGATTTAACTAACGAAGTTAACCTACGTGGCGCCGACTGGGTATACACATACCTACGTAGCTTCTACGTTGACGAAAGCCGTCCATACGGTGTTAACAACGTAGTATTCCCAAGTGTTGGTATGCCTAACGTAATGGCAGAAGTGCAAGGTGTTCAGCGTAAGGCTTGTGGTCAAGTACCTAAAATGGATGCCAGTGGCGACCCTGTAATCGACACCCTTACGGGCCAAGCAATGACCACACAAAAGTGTGATATCTTGGTAGTTGATGCTGGTACCGGTACTATGGATCAAGCTGAATTTGATCAAGCTGCTTATGACTTGACCAATTTCCTAGCTTACATGTCCAAGCCTTACCTACAAGATAGTCATTCTCTGGGTATTAAAGTAATTATTTTCTTACTGTTTATGACTTTGATTTTCTACTTCTTGTATAAGGAATTCTGGCGCGACATCCACTAAGAGCTGCTGCGCTTTGCCTATGCGGCGTTAGAGATGAATTGGAAAATGCTATTACTGTAGATCGGGCTTTAGCCCGACAAGACGGACGGAAGTGCGATCTACAAAGTTTTTGAAGTTTATCTCTGCCTTGCCTAGGCAGGCTTGCTAAGCTTTTAAGAGTCCGTGGTATAATTATTCGTTGCCATGAGCTAGACCGTATTGATAACGCGACCTTTAAGTTCAGAGAGATTTGAGCTTGGGTCGCGTACTGGTTTGCAAGATAACCGTTTTTTTTATAATTTTTTGAGGTGAAACCCAATGGGTGTAGTTGCTAAACGATCTTCCATGACCTTTTTCTCCGATGGCGCTAGTCACTATAGTCATCGCGTGCGCATTGTATTGGCAGAGAAGGGCGTCACCGTTGATATTATTGATGTGGATGCAGATCACAAACCAGAAGATCTGGCTGATTTGAACCCATATAACAGCCTGCCTACGTTGGTTGACCGTGAGTTGGTATTGTACGAAGCAAATGTCATGATGGAGTATCTTGATGAGCGTTTCCCACATCCACCGCTGTTGCCTGTATATCCTGTAGCGCGCGCTGAAAGCCGCTTGTACATGTACCGCATTGAACGTGACTGGTGTCGTCTGGCTGACTTGATCATGACCTCTGAAGATGACGCTGAAGTTGAAGCAGCTCAGCAAGAATTGAGCGATAGCTTGATTGCTACAGCACCAATTTTTGGCGAAAAAGACTTCTTCATGAGTGAAGAGTTTACTTTGGTTGATTGCTGCATTGCACCAATCTTGTGGCGTTTGCCGCAGTTGGGTATTGAGTTGCCTGAGCAACAAGCTGCGCCAATGCTGGAATACATGGAACGTTTGTTTGAACGTGAAGGTTTCCAAGAGAGCTTGTCTGAAACTGAACGTGAAATTCGTCTGTAAGGAATAGTTTTATGTCCATTACACCAAGTCGCCCTTATTTGATTAGGGCTCTGTATGAGTGGATTCTGGACAACGACGATGTGCCTTATTTGGTAGTGGATGCCACTATTCAGAATGTGATGGTGCCCGAGCAATTTGTTGCTGATGGTCAAATTATACTGAATGTGGGTCCGTCGGCAGTGCAAGCGTTGGACTTGGCTGACGAGGCGGTAAGCTTTAGTGCGCGCTTTGGTGGTGTGCCTATGCAGGTTTACGTGCCTGTATTGGCCGTCAAGGCTATTTATGCCAAAGAGTCGGGTCAGGGCATGGGATTTGGTTTCGAGCCTGGTATCCCTGATCCTGAGACGCCATCGCCACCGCTCAAGGAAGTTGACGACAAGCCAAGTAAGCCAGCAGGCAGGCCAACCTTAAAAGTAGTCAAGTAAATAAAAGGGTTAGATGCAAAACATCTAACCCTTTTTTATGTACAGGATGTACGGTAGACCCAAAACATTCACTGCGCTCATGGGGCCGGCTCTGCCGCGGTGACAGGACGTCAAGGAGCGGCGATGTACAAGATGTACTACTTAGTAGCTCAATCAATATACTCAAATACTTTAACTATTTTCTGGATGCCCTTGGCGCGGCTCGCTACCTGGATCGACCATTTAGCTTCTGCTTGCGTGACTAAGCCCATAAGGTAGACTACACCGCTTTCAGTGAAGACTTTCACTCGTGCAGCTGGAAATAGCGTTTCGCCGATCATTGCGGCTTTAACTTGGGCAGTAATGAGTGCGTCATTGGCACGTACCATTGTCTTGGACGCAGGGCCTATCGTTAAGGCATTGTGCACCTTGCGTACGTTGGGAACTAGTTGTGCTTTGGCGCCTGCAAGAACGCGTGTGTCTTCGCTAGGGGCTTGCCCTGTTAGTAGTACCACACCATTAAACGATACCACACTAAAGTGCGCGTCTCGCAGTAGTGCTGAGGAGCGGCGGATACTGTCGATGGCAAGGTTTTCAGTTAACTGATCATTGTATACCGTGCCTAAGCTGCGAGTGCCCTCGTGCACCTCTAAAGGCTCGTTGCTTAAGTTGGCCGGTGTACATGCAACTATAAAGCTCAGGCTTATGCCGGCAATTACAGTTTTAATTAAAGGCTTTAGCATTCTATTCGTTACTCCCAAACAATAGATAATCTATAAGGTCACTTAGCATTAATACCACCATCAATTGTTGCTGCAATAAAGTAGCAAAGCGTTCACCTGGTACGTGAATGGTCATATCATCTGGCGCTAGTACGGCATCTAACTGTTGCATGTGTTGGCTGCCAATGACAACCACTTGCATACCTTCAGCGTGTGCGGCCTGAACCGCTTGTACAACTGAGCTAGAATCCTGTGGGCCAGCTAGCACCACTAGTACGTCGCCAGATTGCCCCAGTGAGGCAATTTGTCTAGCAAACAATTCTTGATTTGAGTTCTGGTGCAAAAGGGTGCCTAGTAAGTTGCTATTAGCCCCAATATGAATGGCTGGTAGAGCCGGCCGATCTTGTCCATGGCGAGACATGAGGGCATTGCATAAGTGAGAAGCGTTGGCGCTGTGATGACCATCACCACAAATCAATATCTTGCCATCATTGACCAAGCAGGCGAACAAAAGTTCCGCTGCCATGGCGACGTGGGAAGGAAGAATTTCCGCGGCTTCGGCGCTTGCGCCCAAATGATCGTGAAAATGGGCAATAGCCAGATCCTGCAATTCCATAATAGTACTTAATCGCTAAGTGAAAATATGTTGGTCAGCCATTGTAGCTCAACTTGACCTTGGGGCCTACCGCTAACACAGATAAGATCAAAGCGTCCGTTATAGCTGTAATAACTTGGGTTTGCTTGTAGAAAGTGCTGTGCGGTTCTAATGAGGCGGTGTTGCTTTGTTGGAGTAATGCTGCTGATGGCACCCCCCATAGTTTGGCTGCGTCTGAATTTGACTTCCACAAAAGCTAGTATGTTAGCGTGGGTGGCAATAATATCTAATTCACCACCATGGCAATGGAAGTTGCGCCCTATTACTTGCCAGTTAGCTTGCAGTAAGTGTTGGCAAGCCTGTTCCTCTGCCCAGTCACCCGTATCTTTACTGTAACTCATGGGCGCCCCGGCGCACTTGCGGTTGGCCGTTTCTAAAGCGTGCCCAAGTTAAGTTGGCGGTGATTCTATTGTCTTCTTCCAGTTTTAATAGGCCGGTGGTGCCCTGTACTCGTGTGGCGCTGAATATTTGCATTTGCTCCAAGCGTGGATACAAGCGATAGGCGTCGGCACCCAAGGCAAACAAACGGCTATAGCGTTGTCGATTGGGCCAAGTGGTTTCAACGGTTTTGGTGATTTTATCCGCTTCTAGCATCCACGGTATATCACTGAAATAGAGCTTGTTGAGGTCCCTGTCACGCGTTGTTTTGGTGGGCCCTTGATAAGCGTGATGGGTAGAAAATACAGTGACCTTGGCGGCGTGATGAAACGCCAAGGTTGGCATCAGTTGGCGCACATCTTTAGGTAAGCCTAGCAATATAATTAGGTCCACATCCTGACGTCTGCGCGGCTCAAATTTCACATTGCTGCCAATTAGTTTTTGTAGGCTACTGCGGCGTGCTTTACTGGCGTCGATATGCAGCACTTTACTGATGCTGTCTGCATAATCACCATTGCCGCTGTATTCAATTTTGCCAGCCACTCGGCCACCAAGGGATTGCCATTCTTGCTGAAAAGCTTGGCTGGCTCGTTGCGCCCACGGTGTGTCGGCTTGAATAATTAGTGCCTGCTTGAAGCCCTGGTGGTTACCTTGTGTGGCTAGCTGGCGGGCTTCATCTTCAAGAGATAGGCCGAATTGAAATAACGTTTGCTGGTCACTTGGTTTTGCTTCTGATGTGCCATTGGCAGGGTTAACTTGGTCGACAGTGCTCTCAAGCTCTCCTAATAGCTGAGCGTCAATGTCAGTGTTACTTACTTTATCTTGTTCGCTAGATAGGTAATTTAATGCCAAGGTTTTAATACTGCGTTCAGTGTAGGCATTGAGGCTATCAACCTTGGTTTTTGCCAGCGGGCCTACAATCAAGTCAACTTCTTGTGTTTCAAGTTGGGCAAAAAGCTGGGGCCAATCACTAACTTCATGGCTATTAATAAATAGTAACTGTGGTACCAGTGAGCAGGGAGTTTGGCATTGAGCCATGGTCTGATAATAGTTGGCCATAAAACCATCTATAACAGCTTGCCCAAGTTTGCTTAAGGGGCCACTAGTTGGCAGTAGTAAGGCTACTTTTTGGGCCTGCTTGGTTTGTAGATCGGATAAATTGGATAGCACGCTAGGTAGGCGCAAACTTGCAGGGTGCAAAGGGTTGGTGAGTTGCCAAGCTAATATGGCCTGCTTCTGTTGCTCAAGTGTAATTAAGTTTTCTGTGCTTAATGCAAGTGTTAGCCAAGCTTTAGCTACGGGATGCGCTGGGCTTTGTAGGCGCGCATGCAGTTGCATGTTGGGGACTTGCATCAGCAGCTCCCAAATTTTGTTATTACTGGCCAGTAGTTGATCTGAAGGGATTGTTTGTGGGCCGTCAGTAGCTAGCTCGATGGCGGCTAAGGCAGCTTCAAGGAATTGTTCATTGTGCTGATAGGCTGCTTGGAATAGGCTCAAGCGTCGGTGTCTGGCTGCTGGGTCAAAATCTGGTGCCAACGCTTCGGCTTTGTGTAGCCATGCGAGGGCGCTATGACTATCGCCAGAGCGAAGGTGGCTAGCTGCCATGTTTTCTAAATAGTTACCTTTGAGCTCGGAGGGTAATAGAGCCATATCTATGTCTTGTAGCAAGCTCAAGCTTAAATCAACATAGTCCTTTGTCAGCATGCTGTTGGCTAAATCTAATAGCTGCCTTTGCCTTGCTTGCTGGTTTATATTTATAGGGCCAGTATTGATCACGGGTGCTGCATCAGAATTGCTTGTTATCTGTGGGCTTTCTGGTTCTGAAGCTTGTGAATCAACTGCTGTTTCTGTAGTTGAGGCAGTTGAGATAGCCACACTAGTTTCTTCTTCGGCTACCTCCAATGCTAGCTCGGGTTCTAGGTCTGCCTCTTCTTTATTAGGTGTTTTCTCGGCGGTTACATTGGCGGTTTGAGTGATTTTCTCTTGAATGGGTGTGGCAGCCTTGCTAGGTTCGGGTACAGTTAAATCAAGATTAATAACTAGTGGTTTTTCCTGCGCCGGCGCGCCGGTTTGTGCCGATTGAGGGCGTGTATTTTGTTCGCAGCCAACTAATGCGATCAAACAGCCCGCTAATATCAGGTGACGCTGCCAAGATCCAGTACGGGTTTTGGTGGTGGTCTGGTCTGCTTGTGATAGAGAAGAATTCAATGGCATGCTTATCGAGCTTAGATTTAGGTTACAATGGCGTCCCTATAAGATAGTCGATTGCACCCAACTGAGCCAGTTTTGTTGTCCTTTTTATGTGCTTTTTTTACATAATTTGCATCAGAGCTACTCAATAGAGATAGCGAGAGTATGAATACACCCACTTTGTACGTTGTGGCAACACCCATTGGAAATCTGCAGGACATGAGTCCTCGTGCTGTAGAAACTCTGCAACAGGTTGATTTGATTGCTGCTGAAGATACTCGGCACAGCGCACCTCTGATGCAACACTTTGCTATCACAACGCCCATGATGGCCGTGCATGACCATAACGAACGCCAGCGAAGCGAAGCGATAGTTGAACGTCTTCAACAAGGGCAGTCAATCGCGCTTATCTCTGATGCTGGTACACCTTTGATATCGGACCCTGGCTACCATCTAGTCACTGCGGTGCGTGAAGCAGGCTTTCGTGTGGTACCGATCGCAGGTCCTAGTGCCTTGATTGCCGCCTTAAGTGTGGCCGGTGTAGCTACAGATAAGTTCACCTTCATGGGCTTCTTGCCGGCTAAATCTAGTCATCGCTGTCAGGTGTTAGAAAGCATTATGGCTAATACCCATACCCATATCTTTTATGAGTCACCGCACCGTATCGTTGACAGTGTTGCTGATATGCTCAAAGTCTTCGGGCCAGAACGACATCTAGTCATTGCTCGTGAGCTCACCAAGACTTTTGAAACCGTTAACTCGGGCCGTATCGACGATATGCAAGCCTGGTTGTTGGCCGATAGTAATCAACAGCGCGGTGAATTCGTGCTTATGGTAGCCGGTGCTTCCGAACCGGAAGCCGAAGCCATGGATGCTGAGACTGACAAACTCCTACAAGCATTGCTAGAAGAGCTGCCCATCAAAAAAGCCGCTGCCCTAGCTGCCAAACTCACCCCTCACAAAAAGAAAGCCCTCTATGACCGAGCTTTGCAGCTACAAGGCAAAGACGTCCCGCGTTAAAGTCTGTGGAACTTTGCTGCGGCTTGTGAGCATGGTGCGCGGCGATAAATCTTTATAAGCGCCTGAAAAACGCTCGCTTATAAATAATTTCGCCACACCCTCAATGGTACCGTGCCGATTGCAAGGGGGCCCAAGATTCCATTCAGGACTTCGTAGCTTGCAGAGCTCAGCGAGACTTGCAATAGGTGTAAAGCTACAGCGCTCGTCAAGCAGTCTTAGAGATCTAAGTACCCGCTGGCAGTGCTGGCAGTAACGCAAGAATTTCAGCAGTGCGACCTGCACCAATCTCGCAGCAAGAGGCCATTAACTACAACAAGTCACTAAGCTAGCAAGATGGCGCAGACGATATCGAGGCAATAAAGCCTTGTAATTGAGGCCTAAGGTCGCTATCCTGCCGCCTGAAAGTCCGCCAGGCAGTCGCCGCTTGAATTTATTCGAGGGGAGGAAAGTCCGGGCTCCAAAGGGTAAGGTGCCAGGTAACGCCTGGGGGGTGTGAACCCACGGCCAGTGCAACAGAGAGCAAACCGCCAACCCCGCATTGCGGGCGGTAAGGGTGAAAGGGTGCGGTAAGAGCGCACCGCGTTGATGGTAACATTCAACGGCATGGTAAACCCCACCTGGAGCAAGACCAAATAGGGTTCCTATAGGCGTGACCCGCGCTGGAACCGGGTAGGTCGCTTGAGATTCATGGTGACATGAGTCCTAGATGAATGGCTGTCCATGACAGAACCCGGCTTACGGCGGACTTTCAAATCCTTTCTTACGCTGTCAGTTTAATCAAATCGTATCTTCTGATGTCTATGCTGTCAGCTTTCAAAAACACACGCATTACCCAATCAGAACCTAACTACCATATTAACCAGCTTGACTGTTGCTTGCGGGTTAGTAAGCGTCGACGCAGCATTGGTTTTAAGGTGCATGATGGTGTCATTACCCTGCAAGTACCTCATGGTCTACCTGTCAAGCTATTGGCAGAAGCCGTGGCGTCTAAGCGTGATTGGCTGTTAGCAAAGCAAGTTCAGCAACAGGCTATGCCGAAAGTACCTCAACGTCAGTTAGTCGATGGGGCACCTTGGCCGGTCTTTGGTGAGCAATTAAGTTTGCAGTTTGTTGCTGAACAGAAGCACGGCATCAGTGTTGTAGATGACCAGTTAATTGTGGCCTTAACTAGCCGACAACAGAGTCATGCAAGTAAACAGCGTTTGCTAGAAGTCTGGTATAAGGCTCAAGCCTTGGAGTTCGCTCAGCGACGCCTTGATTACTGGCAAGACATGATGGCTATTACCCCTAAGGCCAAGTCAATTAAAGTGCGCTACTTTAGTTCCCGCTGGGGTAGCTGTAGCAGCAAGGCGGAGCTGAAGTTTAATTGGCTGCTAGCCATGGCGCCCGAGTTTGTGTTCGATTATGTTGTGGTGCATGAAGTGTGTCATCTGCGTCACATGCATCATGGGCGTGAGTTTTGGCAAATGGTGGCGAACTACTGCCCTGATTATCAGCAGGCTCGGCAATGGTTGCGAGACCATGGCTATAGCTTGGTGATGAAGCCCGCTGCTTAGTGTTACAATAGCGGTTGTTTGACAATCGCTATAGTGGATTCATAAGTGAGCAAAGAAAACTCAGCCGTAAAGGTTATGCAGTTGCTGAAGCAAGATATTCTTGCCGGTTTTTTCGAGCCTGGGCAAAAACTCAAAATGGCGTCCTTAAAAACTCATTATGGGGTTGGCGTGAATCCTTTGCGAGAAGCCCTTTCCCAGCTTATTGTTGAGCAGCTGGTCGTTGCTGAAGATCAGCGTGGTTATCGAGTTCACCCTACCACCCAAGCCGAAATGCTAGATATCTATGATGCTCGAGCTCATTTAGAGGCCCTTTGTGTGGAACTGGCCATCGCCCGTGGTGATGACGCATGGGAGGCAGGCATCGTTGCTGCTGCGCATCGTTTGCACGCCAATGCTGGTTTGCTGAAGGCGGGCGATATGCAAGCCTGGGAGCAATTACATCAAGCCTTTCATTTGGCGGTTGCTTCTGGTTGTGGTTCTCAGCAGTTGTTGCATGCACGTTGGGCCTTATACGAAAAAGCCTCTCGTTATCGAAATCTTTGGTTGCGCCACAATGCTGGCCATGAAGCTTTTGATGCTAATCAAAAAGAGCATGAGCGATTGGTGCAAGCGGTGCTGGGCAGGGACGTGGATGCGGCTACAAGTTTAGTTAAGTCACATCTGTTGGTGCCAAGCCAGGTTGTACAGGTCGCATAACCGCACAAGGGTGGCCTTTCTGGTCGTCAAATAGCGCAATAATATCTAATCAATTCTAACCAGTGTTGTCCGTCTAGCGGCGCTTTCTTGCCTGGCCGTTATGGCCTCCTATCTTGTCTCCTCATATTCACTAGGTAGTAATTACCTAGCTGGTCATATAAGCCCGTATTTGCGCTTGCAATATGGTCATAATCTGCCTAAACTTTGAAGGTGGTGAAAAGTGGGTTAAAGTGGTATTTTAACCCAATATTAAGCTTAAATAGGCCGGTTTTATGTTTCGTGGTGCAGCGACAATCAACATTGATGCGAAAGGACGCATGGCTATGCCTGTGCGTTTTCGTGACATGTTTGCTGCGGCAAGTGAAGGCAAATTGGTCATCACCATTGATACAGAAGAAGCTTGCTTGATGATCTATCCCATGCCTGAGTGGGACATTATCCAAGCTAAGTTAGAGCAACTGCCTAGTTTCAATCCAGCCGCAAGACGTATTCAGCGTTTGCTTATCGGTCATGCTACAGACGTAGAGTTAGATGGCAACGGACGTATTCTTCTACCTGCCGTATTGCGTGATTATGCTCAGTTGGACAAGAAAGCGATCTTACTGGGTCAGGGCAAAAAAATTGAACTATGGAGCGAGTCTCTATGGAATACACGACGTGACGAGTATCTGCAAATTGCCAGTGACAATAGCGAGTTGCCAGATGCCATGCACGAACTATCACTTTAGAAGGTGCTGTAGCACTTTCAGTAACTTGGATTTATAACGTTGTGTCTAATATGACAGATAGCTTTAAGCATAAGTCAGTCCTACTTGATGAAGCTGTTGAATGGCTACTGCAAGACCCATCTGGCTGTTATATGGACGGCACCTTTGGTCGTGGCGGGCACTCGGGTTTGATCCTGCAAGGTTTGGCTGCACAAGGCCAGCTACAAGCTTTTGATAAAGATCCCGAAGCTATCGCCGTAGCCCAAGCAATGATTGCTGAAGATGCGCGTTTGCAAATTGCCCAAACCTCCTTTGCTGATATGCAACGCATCGCTGAACAGCGCCAGTGGCATGGCCAGGTTGATGGTGTATTGCTAGATTTAGGTGTTTCTTCGCCTCAGCTTGACGACCCAGAACGCGGCTTTAGCTTCATGAATGACGGCCCTTTGGATATGCGTATGAACCCAGATCAGGGTGAATCTGCTGCCGAATGGTTGGCACGTGCCGACGCCGACGAAATTGCTGATGCCATGTATCACTATGGTGAAGAGCGTTTTTCACGTCGCATGGCACGCGCTATTGTGGAAACACGAAGCAAAGCACCTATTACTCGTACTAAGCAGCTAGCTGAAATTATTGCTGCCGCTAACCCTAAGTGGGAAAAAGGTAAAAATCCGGCAACTCGTGCTTTCCAAGGTATTCGAATTCACATTAATCGTGAATTGGCTGATTTGGAAGATGGTTTAGAGGCTGCTTTGGAAGTATTGCGCCCCGGTGGCCGTCTAGTGGTAATTAGTTTTCATTCCCTAGAAGACCGTATTGTTAAGCGTTTTATGCGTAAGCAAGCCCAAGGTGATAATCATTTACCTCCAGGCTTACCCGTTACCGAAGACATGCTAAATCGTCGTCTGAAATTGATTGGTAAAGCCCGCAAGCCAACTAAACATGAAATTGAAATCAACCCTCGCGCCCGCAGTGCAGTAATGCGCGTGGCGGAGAAGTTGCAGTGAAAGACATCAGCTACGCCCTTAATGGCTTATTGCTGAAGGCTAGTCGAAAGGCTCAGGCCTATATTTTGCTGCTAACTTTGTTTTTTTTGGCTTTGGTTGTGTTTAGCTCGCAGCTGGTCATTTTTAGCTCCTTCGAAAAGCGCGCCCTCGTTAACGAACTGCATGTTTTGCAGCAACAGCGCGATGATATGCAAATTGAATGGGGGCAGCTACTGCTAGAGCAGAGCGCCTGGGGTTCTTATAGCCGTGTCGAAGATATGGTGAATAGCCAGTTACAGATGCGGGTCCCTCTAGCTAATAACGTGGTCATGGCGAGGCAGCCATGAATCGGGTTGAGTATCCATGGCGCATGCGCTTCATCTGGTTATTGCTGGCTTTGGCCGCCGGCCTTGTGGTCTGGCGCTTGGTGGACTTGAACCTAACCGAACGTAGTTTTCTGCAACGCCAAGGCGATGCGCGTATGGAGCGTACCGTACCCTTGGCTGCCCATCGTGGCATGATCGTTGATCGTAACGGCAAACCTTTGGCGGTTAGTGCGCCGGTATTGAGCTTGTGGGCTCACCCTCAAGAACTTATTCCTGGTTCTCCAGAAGCGCATAACCTAGCTAGTTTGATGGATATGGATCCAGCTAGGCTGAATGAGCGCTTAACACGCATGAGCAAAAAAGAGTTCATGTATCTGCGTCGTCATATGAATCCGGATCAAGCACAAGTGATCTTGGATGAAAAAATCAAAGGCGTTTATGGCCAACGCGAATTTCATCGCTATTACCCAGCGGGTGAAGTGGCTACTCACATAGTAGGCTTTAATAACGTTGATGATCGTGGCCAAGAAGGCATGGAACTCGCCTATGAAGATTGGCTGCGCGCTCAGAGTGGTCAAAAACTCGTTAAAAAGGATCGCAAGGGGCGTACCGTAGAAGACTTACGTATTTTGCGCGCTGCGCAACCTGGTAAAGACCTACAGTTGAGTATTGATCTACGTATGCAGTACGTCGCTTATCGAGAGCTTAAGGCTGTCGTACAGTCCCATAAAGCCAAGTCCGCGGCAGCGGTGATTTTGGATGTCACCACGGGTGAAGTCCTAGCCATGGTTAACCAACCTTCTTACAACCCCAACAATCGCAAAAACATGGCTCTAGATAGCTTACGTAATCGGGCTCTCACGGATGTGATTGAACCTGGTTCCACAGTTAAGCCACTAACAGTTTCTGCCGCCTTGATGAGTGGCCAATACACCGTCGACAGCGAAATCGATACAGCCCCTGGCTTTATTCGTGTCAAAGGTAAGAGTATCCGCGACCACCGTAACTATGGGGTGTTGGATATCACCGGTATTATCACTAAGTCCAGTAATGTTGGCGTGACTAAGTTGGCTATGTCTATGCCAGAGCAGAGTGTTCGCGATACGTTTTATAGCTTTGGCTTAGGCCAAGATACAGGTACCGGCTTTCCAGGTGAAAGTGTGGGTGTATTACCTAACTATGCCAAGTGGCACCCTATTAATTTAGCCACCATGTCTTATGGCTACGGTATTGCGGTAACGCCTATGCAATTGGCCGCGTCCTATTCTGTATTGGCAAGTCATGGCTTAAAGCGCCCTGTGTCTTTATTGAAATTAGATTCAGCCCCGGAAGCTGAACGCATTATGCCAGAGCAACAAGCTCAACAGGTCGTGGCTATGATGGAAACGGTGACGCAATTAGGTGGTACTGGTACTCGGGCTAGAGTGCCTTCTTATCGTGTTGCTGGCAAAACCGGTACCGTGCACAAGACTGGTAAATCTGGTGGTTATGAAGACGATGCCTATGCCGCAATCTTTGCCGGCATGGCGCCTGCCAGTCGACCTCGATTGGTGTGTGTGGTGGTAGTCGATCAGCCACAAGGCGAACAATATTATGGTGGTGAAGTAGCGGCGCCCGTATTCAGTCGCATCATGGCTGAAAGTTTACGTTTATTAAATGTGGCGCCAGATAATCTGGCACCAAGCAAAGGATAACAGTGGGGTTGGGTGTGAAAGCAACGAGTCTATCAGTAATTTGTCAAGCACTGGGATGGAACCCAGTGGTTGCTGACGTGCTGGTAACGGGTGTTGCATCTGATAGCCGGCAGGTGATGGCAGGTAATCTGTTTATTGCGTGTGTAGGGGACCCGCAGCGGTTGCGCAGTTTTATTGAACAGGCGCAGGCAAAACACGCCGCTGCGGTGGCTATTGATGTGGACCAGTTATCGTTAGTGGACGCATTCAACTTCACTGTGCCTATTTTGGGGGTAGTTAACCTAGCAAAAAATCAGGCCCGTTTGGCTGCTGCTGTATTGTCTCAGCCAAGTGCTGACATGTTGCTAGTTGGCATTACCGGCACCAATGGCAAAACCAGCATCAGTCATTATGTGGCCCAAGCATGCAGTATTTTGGGGCAGACTTGTGGTGTTATTGGCACTACGGGCAATGGGCTGTTAGGTGCTTTGCAAGCAGGGCCTAACACCACTCCTGACGCTGTTTCTGTACAGGCGTTGTTAGCCGATATGCAATCTCAAGGTGCTAGCGCATGTGCCATGGAAGTGTCCTCCCACGGTTTACACCAAGGCCGAGTAAGTGCCTGTGAATTCAACATAGCCGTGTTGTCTAATTTGAGTCGTGACCATCTAGACTACCATGGCTCCATGGAAGCCTATGGGCAAGCTAAGGCGCGTTTGTTCAGCTGGCCAACCTTAGAACATGCGGTGGTTAATGTTGATGATAGTTTTGGTCAAGCTCTAGCTAATGATATAGCCGCTGATGTCCAACAGTGGACTTACAGTGTGAAGGCTAATTCTACCTCGGCCAACATATACGCAAACAGCGTCAGTTTCAATCAACAGGGTTTCAGTGCCGAGATTACTACGCCTGTGGGTAGCATGACAGTTAGCACTGCTTTGTACGGTGAATTTAATTTGAGCAACCTGCTAGCAACAGTGGGTGTGCTTTTAGCTGCCGGCTATGGCCTGGCTGAGATTGAAAAGGCCTTGGCGCAATTAGAACCTGTGGCAGGGCGCATGGAAAAAACCACCTTGTCCACAGGCGTTACTGCCATTGTCGACTATGCTCATACACCTGATGCCTTGCAAGCCGCTTTGCAAGCGACTAAACAGCACCTAAAAACGGGGCAGCTATGGTGTGTGTTTGGTTGTGGTGGCGATCGTGATGCCGGCAAACGTCCATTAATGGCGCAAATTGCTGAGCAGTTTGCCGATCAGTTGGTGGTGACTGACGACAATCCGCGTGGTGAAAACAGTGGCACTATCATTGAACAAATAGCCGCCGGCTTTAAGCAACCACAACAAGCTAATTTAATTGCCGATAGAGCCAGCGCAATTGAATACTCCCTCAAGCAAGCAAGAGCGGGCGACATCGTTCTGATTGCTGGTAAGGGGCATGAAGATTATCAAGAAGTTAATGGTCAGCGAGAACACTTTAGTGATCGCGAACAAGTAGTAAGAGTGCAACAGGAGTTGGCCCAATGAAATTGACTATGAGTCAGGTTGCAGATGTATTGCACGCTCGTAAAGTGACAGGGGATGGGGACTTCACACGTATCTCGACAGATACCCGTACCTTGCAATCGGGTGATTTATTTGTCGCCTTAGTTGGACCTAATTTTGATGGCCATGAATTTATTGCTCAGGCACAGCAGAAGGGCGCTATTGGCGCTTTAGTTAGCGAAGAAATTGATACCAATTTACCCTTGTTGTTAGTGGCGGACACGCGCATTGCGCTAGCAGGTATAGCGCGCATTCGTCGTCAACAGATGTCTGGTAAATGGGTGGCAGTTACTGGTAGTAGTGGCAAGACCACCGTCAAAGAAATGCTCGGGCACATCTTTGCTCAAGCCGGTTCTGTGGAAGTTACTCAAGGTAATTTAAACAATGACATTGGCGTGCCCCTAACCATTTGGAATATGCAAGCCCAAGATGTGGATTACCGAGTGTTAGAGCTGGGTGCCAATCACGCTGGGGAAATTGCTTACACCTGCCGTATTGGTTTGCCAGAAATTGCTATTTTGAACAACGCGCAAGATGCACACCTAGCAGGCTTTGGTAGTCAGCGTGGTGTGGTAGAAACCAAAGGCGAAATAATCTCTTCTTTGGCTCCTGACGGCCAAGCTGTATTGAACTTGGATGATGTCAATTTTGCCTACTGGGCAGAACTGGCTGGCGATCGTCAAATTTGGTCCTTTAGTATTGAAAACGACGCAGCACGTGTACATACCAAAAACCTACAAGTGAATGCTGATGCCAGTGATTTTGTACTCAGCGTTGACGGGCAAGAGTGTGCTGCAAGCTTACCGTTGTCTGGGCGTCACAATGTAGCCAATGCCCTTGCCGCCGCAGCGGCGGCGTCAGCTGCTGGCTTATCAGTGGCGCAAATTAGCGCAGGATTAGCTAATTGCCAAGCTTATCGTGGACGTTTGGTAAGGCATGAACTAGCCAATGACGTCTTGGTCATTGACGACACTTATAACGCCAACCCAGCTTCCGTACGCGCTGCTATTGATGTATTGGCGCAGCAAGCTGGTAGCCGGTGTTTGATTTTAGGCGACTTACGGGAACTTGGTGATGCTTCTCGTAGTCTGCATTCTGAGCTTGGCCGCTATGCGGCCAAAGCCGGTATTAACTATTTTATTGGTGTGGGATCACGGGTGGCAGCGGCAGTAAGCCAGTTTGCCGCTGATGGTGGTGAACACCCCATTGCTGTGGCTTCACAAGATGAAGTAAGCCCTTATTTGCAAACCTTGCCACAACAACAGCTTAGTTGTTTGGTAAAAGGTTCTCGCTCGAGCCGCATGGAGCGCGTAGTTGAATTATTATTACAAAAGGATCAATAACCTATGTTGTTATGGTTAGCTGAATACTTATCACAATATTACAGTGCCTTTGGCGTATTTCAGTATCTAACGATGCGCGCCATTATGGGGGTGCTTACGGCCTTATTTATTGCTATGGCAATCGGTCCGTATATGATCAAACATCTGAAAATTAAGCAGATTGGTCAGTCAATACGTGAAGATGGTCCACAAAGTCATTTGGTGAAAGCTGGTACACCAACCATGGGTGGGGCTTTGATTTTGGTGGCTATTATGGTCAGTGCCTTGTTATGGGGCGACCTGAGTAACCGCTATATTTGGGTCACTATCGTGGTCACTGGCATCTTTGGCGTAGTTGGTTGGGTGGATGACTACAAAAAAGTTATCGAAAAAAATTCACGTGGTTTGATTGCCCGGTGGAAATACTTTTGGCAATCCGTTGGTGGCCTTGGCGCTGCTGTGTTTTTGTTCTATACCGCTCAGTACCCGCAAGAGCTGGAACTCATTGTACCGTTTTTCAAAGATGTCAGTATTAACCTAGGCATCTTTTATATCGTCTTTACTTATTTCGTTATTGTTGGTACTTCCAACGCCGTGAACTTAACCGACGGACTTGATGGCTTAGCGATTTTGCCAACGGTTTTGGTGGCAGCGGCGCTAGCCGTATTTGCCTATTTGTCAGGTCACGCCGTATTTTCTGAATACCTGCATATTCCTTATATCCGTGGCGCTGGTGAACTAGTGGTATTTTGTGCCGCCATTGTTGGTGCCGGTATGGGCTTTCTTTGGTTCAACACCTATCCGGCACAAGTATTTATGGGGGATGTAGGTGCCTTGTCGTTGGGTGCGGCCCTGGGTGTTATTGCCGTTATCGTACGGCAAGAATTGGTCTTGGTGATTATGGGCGGCATCTTTGTCGTAGAGACCTTGTCGGTTATCTTGCAAGTGGGCTCGTTTAAGCTCACGGGTAAACGTATTTTTCGTATGGCTCCGTTACATCATCACTTTGAGCTTTCCGGCTGGCCTGAGCCACGTATCATTGTGCGCTTCTGGATCATTACGGTAATTTTGGTGCTTATTGGTTTAGCTACATTAAAGCTACGCTAAATTAAATTTATAGTGAATAGGCAAGGGACTAGCTAGTTATGCAACTCATTGGCAGCGACAAATACACCCTAGTAATAGGGTTGGGCAAAACTGGTTTTGCCTGCGCCAATTACCTGGCCCAACAGGGACAGCAGGTAGTGGTGGCTGACTCTCGAGAAATGCCGCCTTATCTCGCTCAATTACGAGAAGCCTGGCCTCAACTTGCCATATCCCTTGGTGCTTTTGAAAGCGAACTTTGTACCGGTGCAAGTAGCATTATCCTTAGCCCTGGTGTGCCGTTGGCGGAACCTGCCATTCAGGCTGCTATTGCTCAAGGTGTGCCTGTACGTAGTGAAATTGATCTGTTTTCTGCCGCTGCTAAAGCACCGATTGTTGCAATTACAGGCTCCAACGCCAAAAGCACCGTGACTAGTTTGGTTGGGCACATGGCAAAAACAGCTGGTTGGAATGTGGCTATAGGAGGCAATTTAGGCACACCAGCCGTTGCCTTGCTCGATGATACCGTTGAACTGTATGTCATGGAGCTGTCCAGTTTTCAGTTAGAAACAACTCATGATTTAAAGGCTGAAGTCGCCTGTGTATTAAATATCAGCCCAGATCATATGGATCGCTACGACAATAACTTGATGGCCTATCACGCCGCCAAACACCGAGTTTTTCAAGGCTGTAAAAAGGTTGTTGAGAATGCTGACGATCAGCTGACCTATGCGTTGGTGCCTGATGATGTAGAACACCGTCAGTTTACTTTAGGTAAACCGGATTTGAAGCAATACGGTATTAGCCAACAAGATTCTAAAGAATTCCTGTGCCTTGGCTTTGAGAAGCTGATTGCTTGTGAAGAACTGGCTATGACCGGCAGCCATAACATGGCCAATGCTTTGGCGGCTTTGGCGTTAGGGGATAGCGTGGGTCTGCCTCTAGTGGCCATGTTAGAAAGTTTGCGGGTATTCACTGGCTTGGCTCATCGTTGCGAATGGGTAGCAGAGCAGGCGGGTGTTACCTACATCAATGACTCCAAAGGTACCAACGTGGGCGCTACCGTAGCGGCTATTCAAGGTTTGGGTGCCACGATTAGCGGCAAGGTTATTTTATTGGCGGGTGGTGTCGGCAAGGGTGCCGATTTTTCGGATCTGTCAGCTCCTATGGCCACTTTTGGTAAAGCCGCAGTGGTTTATGGTCAAGATGGTAACAGCATTGGCGATGTCTTGGCCGCGTCTACAAGTATTATACGCACGGCTGATATGGTTGCGGCTTTAGAGCAGGCGCGTAGTTTGGCGCAAGCAGGGGACCTAGTTTTGTTGTCGCCAGCTTGTGCGAGTTTTGATGCCTATACGAGTTTCGAGAAACGGGGTGAGCACTTCCGCCAGCTAGTGGAGGCTCAAGCATGAATTGGTTACAGCAACAATGGCAGCTGATTAGCGGACAAACTTGGGACAGGGCCTTGCTGGTGCCTGCCATCGCTTTGATGGTTATTGGCTTTGTTATGATTAGCTCGGCTTCTATTGACGTGGCAGCTATTAAGAATCTTGACCCCTTTTATCAAAGCAAACGCCAGGCTATTTTTGTCGTTCTGGGTTTGATTTCTATGTTGGCTAGTTTACTAATTCCTATTCAGTTTTGGCAAAAACACGGACCTGTGTTGATGGGTTTGGGTGCCCTAAGTTTACTAGTGGTTTTGATTCCCGGTATTGGTCGTGAAGTAAATGGTAGTGTGCGCTGGATCCCTTTAGGTAGCTTCAGCTTACAGCCCTCGGAATTTGCCAAGGTGGCAGTGGTAACTTTTATGGCTGGCTATTTGGTGCGTCGCCAATCTGAGGTGCGAACTAATTTTGGTGGTTTCTTAAAGCCCATGGCTGTAATGATGGCCTTCAGTGGTTTATTGCTACTAGAGCCAGATTTTGGTTCTACCGTGGTATTGATGGGCGCTGTTGTGGGCATGTTCTTTTTAGGTGGTATGCGCAAATTGCACCTTACTGCCGTGGCTTTGGTACTACTGCCGGTGATAGGTGCTATCGCTTGGTTCTCGCCCTATCGTATGCAACGTTTGCTAACCTACCTTGAGCCGTGGAGTGACCCATTTGGTGCTGGTTATCAGTTGACCCAAGCGCAAATTGCCTTTGGTCGTGGCGGTTGGTTTGGTGAAGGTTTGGGCAATAGCATGCAAAAACTGTTCTATTTGCCAGAAGCCCATACGGATTTTGTTTACTCAGTATTAGCCGAGGAGTGGGGTGCCGTTGGCGCCTTGGCTGTAGTGGCTTTGTATGCCGTATTGATTGTTAGAGGCTTGCAAGTAGGACAGATGGCGGAACGTTTGCAGCGTCCTTATGCTGCCTACTTGAGCTATGGTTTGGTGTTTTTAATCACTGCCCAAGCGATGATCAATATTGGAGTAAATTTAGGCTTGCTACCGACCAAAGGGCTGACCTTACCCTTTGTTAGTTATGGTGGCAGTAGCATGATTTCTAGTGCCGGTATCCTTGGTATCTTGTTGCGTATCAGTGTTGAAAATAATTACTTGTTACAGCTGGTAAAGCGTCGCCAAGTGGATAATGAGCGTCACCAGTCTGAGGGCCAGTGGCAAGAGCATAACCACGAAGAAGCTGATTTTGTAAACACGGAGGTGACCTATGTCGAATCCCGTGTCTAAGCCAGTTTCTAATCAGGACCAGAAAAGTCCGGCACCGCGTATTTTGATCATGGCCGCGGGTACAGGTGGCCATGTTTATCCTGCTTTAAGCACCGCTGACTATCTGCGTGCTCAAGGTTGGCAGGTTGACTGGTTGGGTAGTGGTAAAGGCATTGAGGCACGTTTGGTGCCTGCAGCGAGTTACCCGTTACATTGCATTGATATTACTGGTTTGCGCGGTAAAGGGCGCTTGTCTTTGTTAACCGCTCCTTGGCGACTGGCCAAATCCTTGTGGCAAGCATGGCGTTTGTTAGGTCAGATTAATCCTGACTGCGTGCTAGGCATGGGCGGTTTTGTGGCAGGACCTGGCGGTTTAGCCGCATTTTTGCGTCGCAAGCCATTATTAATCCATGAACAAAATGCTATCCCAGGTTTAACTAATCGCTTGCTACGCCCACTTTCTAGTCGTGTTATGCAAGCTTTTAATGGTGCTTTTGCTGACCCGAAAGCCATTACTGTGGGTAACCCGATTCGCCCTGAGTTTAATCAGTCAGATAATACTGATAAGTCTACAAGTGATACATGTAACTTACTGGTTGTGGGTGGTAGCTTAGGTGCTTTGGCATTGAATAAAGCTATTCCTCAGAGCTTAGCTGAAATGCTCAATAATATAAGCGCTCATCAGCTTAGCATTCGTCATCAATGTGGACCCAAGCATCTAGATGTGACCCAAGCAGCCTATTCAGCCGCCAAAGTAGAAGCGCAGGTTGATGCCTATATTGATGATATGCCGACGGCTTTTGCTTGGGCAGATTTAATTATATGTCGCGCTGGAGCACTCACTGTTAGTGAGTTGGCTGCAGCAGGCAAGCCTGCTGTATTAGTGCCTTTTCCTTATGCAGTGGATGATCATCAAACAGCCAATGCGCAAGCCTTAGTATCGGCGGGCGCTGCTATTTTGATCCCACAAACGGATTTAACTGCCGCCAACCTTGCGTCAGTACTTACCCCATTAGTATCGCAACCTGAGCTTCTCCAAGAGATGGCTCAGGCTGCTTTATCACTAGCTCAACCAGAGGCGACTCGAGTGGTCGCTGAACAATGCATGGAGGCCGTAAATGGTTAAAATGACACCCGCACATCAATATGTGATTCCGGAAATGCGTCGCATGCGCAAAATCCACTTTGTCGGCATTGGTGGTGTCGGCATGTGTGGTATTGCCGAAGTGCTATTAAACCAAGGTTATGAAGTGAGTGGTTCCGATATTCGAGTGAGTCCTGTGACTGAGCGTTTGTCATCCCAGGGCGCCAATATCATGATTGGTCACGCCGAAGCGAACGTACGCGGTGTGCATGTGGTTGTTGCTTCTACCGCAGTAAGTGATGATAACCCAGAGGTAAATGCCGCCCGAGCCCATCGTATTCCAGTAATTCAGCGTGCCGAAATGTTGGCAGAGCTAATGCGTTATCGACATGGCATCGCCATTGCCGGTACTCATGGTAAAACCACGACCACTTCTATGGCAGCATCGGTACTAGCTGCCGGTGGTTTGGATCCTACTTTTGTCATTGGCGGTAAGCTAAATAGCGCCGGTACCAACGCTCAGTTAGGTAGTAGTAGCTACCTAGTAGCCGAAGCCGATGAGAGCGATGCTTCCTTTTTACATTTGCAGCCACTAACTTCGGTGGTGACCAATATCGACGCCGATCATATGTCCACCTACGAGGGTGATTTTGGTCGTTTGAAGCGTACCTTCATTGAGTTTTTGCATAACTTGCCGTTTTACGGTTTGGCTATTGTTTGTATTGACGATCCAGTGGTATGGGAGATCCTTCCGCAAATCAGTCGTCCGACTATCACTTACGGTTTTGATGAAAGCGCAGATATTCGTGCCTATGACTTGCGCCAAGAAGGTATGACAACCTACTTTAAGGTGGCGCGAAAAGGCCTTGATGACTTAGATATTACTTTGCATATGCCCGGTCGCCATAATGCCTTGAATGCCTTGGCCACCATCGCGATTGCTACCGATTTAGAAATGGAAGGCAAAGATATCGAAGCGGGCCTGGCCGGTTTTACCGGTGTTGGTCGGCGTTTTCAAGTGTTGGGTGATTACCCTGCAGGTGATGGTGTGGCCACCTTAGTTGATGATTATGGTCATCATCCACGTGAAGTGGCTGCCACCATTGATGCCATTCGTACAGGTTGGCCGGAGCGCCGTTTGGTGATGGTGTATCAGCCACATCGCTTCAGTCGTACGCGTGATCTTTATGAAGACTTTGTAGATGTATTATCACGAGTTGATGTATTGGTGTTATTGGATGTCTACCCTGCTGGTGAAGAGCCGATTGCTGGGGCTGATGGTCGCGCTCTTTGTCGAAGTATTCGTGCCCGTGGCGCCTTAGATCCTATTTTTGTCGAGCGTGGTGCCGCTATTGCTCCCGTGTTGTCTGATATTTTACAACCAGGGGATCTGTTGTTAACACAAGGGGCTGGCGATATTGGTCAGATATCTCGCGCCTTGTTGGAGAATATGGAGCAGGATTAATCATGAGCGAACAGCTAGCCAATAATTTTGCAAACCAGTGGCAGCACTTACTATCCGTTCCCAGTGTTCGGGTGGGTGTGGTTTATGGTGGTGATTCGGCGGAACGTGAAATTTCGTTGATGAGTGGCACGCAGGTCTTGGAACATCTATTGAGTGCTGGTGTTGATGCCTTTGCCATTGATTTAGCTAGTCCAGAAGCTCAGGCGCAGGGGCTTAGTCAGTTACAACAATTGCAGCAAGCGCCTATGGATGTGGCGTTTATTGCTATGCATGGACCAGGTGGTGAAGACGGTACCGTGCAAGGTGTTTTGGAATACTTAGGGATCCCTTATACGGGTAGTGGCGTCATGGCCTCTAGCTTAGGTATGCATAAACTTATGACCAAGAGAGTGTGGCAGAGTGCGGGTATTGCAACGCCGGACTGGCAGGTTTTAGATGACACGACTAGTTGTGCCAAAGTAGCTCAACGCTTGGGGTTGCCCATAGTAGTGAAGCCTGTGCACGAAGGATCAAGTCTTGGTGTGCATATTGTTAATAGTGTTGCGGATATGGAAGCGGCTTATGCCGACGCCAAAGCTTTTGATCGTCAGGTAATGGCTGAACAGTTTATTGCTGGTGAGGAGTACACGATTGCTGTTTTGGATGGGCAAGCCTTGCCGACTATCCGTTTGCAAACAGATAATCAGTTTTATGACTTACAGGCCAAATACTATTCTGATGAAACTCTATATAGCTTTGACAATGATTTAACAGCTGCCCAGCAAAGTGCAATGGAGGCTGAGTGCGAAAAGGCCTTTAGCATTTTGGAATGTCAGGATTGGGGGCGCGTTGATGTGATGCGTGATGCTCAAGGGAAAGATTGGTTGTTAGAAATTAATACTTCTCCAGGCATGACCACCCATAGTCTGGTGCCTATGGCCGCTGAGCGTGTTGGTTTGTCTTTTGAGCAGTTGGTGGTTTTAGTCTTAAACCTATGCTTACAACGCCAGAGGGGTGGGCCTACAGGTATGGTGAATACCCATGACTAGTTGGCTGCGAGCTATGATGTGGCGTCTGGGTCTGTTGTCGGTACTTGCCGGTGTTGCTTATTGGGGGTGGATATATGCTAGCCCATGGACCAATCAGCCTATTCGTCAGGTGGTATTGCAGGGTGATATACCACGTAGTGAGCAACAATTGATATTAGCGCAGTTAAAGAATCAAGATTTGGGGCGTTTTTTTAGTGTTAATTTGAATCATGTGAAGGATCAGGTTGAGACTAATGTCTGGGTCGATGGCGCCATTGTATCGAGAGTGTGGCCAGACCGTTTGATGGTAGAGGTTAGCCCGCAAGTTATTGTTGCTCGTTGGGGTGAAGGTCAGGTGTTGAATCATCATTGGCAGGTGTTGGATTTAGACTTGTCGCTTATAGAAAACCTAGAGGCTTTGCCGTTGTTGCACGGTCCAGTAGAACAGACCCCCAAAATGGCCGCTAGTTTTCGTTCTATGAGCGCTGTTTTGGCGCGTGAAGAGCTGGCTATCAGCGCCATGAGTATGGCTAGGCGTGGTGCTGTTGATTTGAGCTTAGATAATGATATTAAAATTCTGCTTGGTCGTGATGAAGGCATGCAGCGCTTACAGCGTGTTGTGCAGATTTACGATACAGACTTAGCCATGCTAAAGCATCCTATAGCCCGTATTGACGGGCGTTATCCTCATGGTGTTGCTGTGGCGATGAAAGTGCCAGATGAAGGTGGCAAAGCTGTTTCTAATTGAGCTTTTTATAGGCTCGATAAAGGGGTTTGAAAGTGAGTTGCATGGGTATGCAGCAAGGCATAAATAATGTCTGCGAATTGTTGCACATATGGTTAAAAATCAGTGCCTATTTGTATCTAAATATGGGATAATTGAGTGTATATGTGTTTTGTCTAAATTAGATGCTTTTTGGTGTCGGGTTTAGACAGAAGTAATAGTTTTTAACCAACGACTTCGGTTGCTAAAAAATGACAGAAATGAGCGATACTCCTATGCTTGTCAGCCTTGATATAGGCACCTCTAAGGTGGTGGCTATGGTGGCTGAGGTACCTGCTCAAGGTAGTATGCGTATTGCTGGTGTCAGTTGTCAGCCATCACGTGGTTTAAAGCGTGGCATGATTGTGGATATTGAATCCACAGTTTCCTCTATCAAGCGCGCCATCGAAGAAGCTGAGTTGATGGCCGATTGCAAAATTGACCGAGTTACTGTTGGTATTGGTGGTAATCACGTTACTAGTATTAATTCGCATGGCATTGTCGCTATTGATAGCGGCGAAGTTACTGAATCTGATTTGGATCGCGTAGTCGATGCAGCTAAAGCTGTGGCTATTTCTGCTGATCAAAAAATTCTTCACATACTACCTCAAGAATACGTTATAGATGGTCAAGATGGCATTCGCGATCCTTTAGGTATGTCGGGTGTGCGCTTGGAAGTGAAAGTGCATATTGTCATTGGTTCTCGTAATGTCGCGCAAAATATTGAAAAATGTTTGGCCCGTTGTGGCCTGCAAATGGATGGCCTGGTAGTTAATCAGCTGGCCTCTAGTCATGCCGTACTTACCGATGATGAAAAAGAGCTTGGTGTATGTCTGATTGATATGGGCGGTGGCACCTTGGATATGGCGGTTTACACAGGTGGTGCAACTCGTTACACAGCGGTGATTCCTGTAGCTGGTGATCAGGTTACCAATGATATTGCTATGGCGCTACGCACGCCAACCGTGCACGCAGAAGACATAAAGGTACGCTACGCCTGTGCTCTTGCGCAATTGGCTGATATGGCTGAAACAGTTAAGGTGCCTAGTGTCGGCGAGCGTCCGGCTCGTGATCTGTCACGTCAGGCGCTGGCTGAGGTGGTTGAACCACGTTATGAAGAATTATATACCATGGTGCAAGCCGAACTGCGTCGTAGTGGTTTCGAAGACGCTTTGGCTGCGGGTATTGTATTAACTGGCGGTACTGCCTTGATGGAAGGTGCTGTTGAGTTGGCGGAAGAGGTATTCCATATGCCAGTACGCTTGGCCAAGCCAAAGCCGTTGGCGGGCGCTATGGATATAGTGGATGAGCCAACTTTTGCAACTAGCTTGGGGTTGCTGCACTATGCGAGCGAACAACAGGTGGATGCAAGTATTAAAAAAACGCCACGCCGTAAGAGCGCGGGTGATACTAACCTTTGGCAGCAGGCTAAAGGTTGGATAATGCGGAACTTTTAACACCTGTAGGGTCAAACTATATAGGTGTTGATTGCCCCTTCGATACGGAGCCGAATGGGGTACATGATAATAAGACCAGGAGCTTAAAATGGACATGTATGAATTAGTGGATAATGTACCACAGGATGCGATAATTAAGGTTATTGGCGTTGGTGGTGGTGGAGGTAACGCTGTGGGGCATATGCTTTCCAGTGATATTACCGGTGTTGACTTTATTTGCGCTAATACGGATGCGCAAGCCCTTAAAGGTTTGGAGTCTCGTTCTGTTGTGCAGCTAGGTACGCAAATCACTAAGGGTTTGGGAGCGGGTGCTAATCCAAATGTTGGTCGTGAAGCTGCATTGGAAGATCGCGAGCGTATCGCAGAATCCCTAAATGGTGCTGATATGGTATTTATCACCGCTGGTATGGGTGGTGGTACAGGTACTGGTGGTGCTCCTATTGTTGCTGAGGTAGCGCGCGAACTGGGTATTTTGACCGTTGCTGTGGTGACTAAGCCATTCCCATTTGAAGGCCGTAAGCGCATGGCTATTGCGGAGCAGGGCTTGAAAGAGCTGTCCGAGCATGTTGACTCTTTAATCACTATTCCAAATGAGAAGCTGCTGCCTGTATTGGGTAAAAACTGCAGTTTATTAAATGCTTTTAGTACAGCCAACGATGTATTGTTGGGTGCTGTACAAGGTATTGCCGATTTGATTATTCGTCCTGGTATGATCAATGTCGACTTTGCTGACGTACGCACGGTCATGTCTGAAATGGGCATGGCAATGATGGGTACTGGTGTTGGTAAAGGCGAAGAGCGTGCGCGTGAAGCTGCTGAGGCTGCTATTCGTAGCCCATTGCTAGAAGATGTGGATCTAAATGGTGCCAAGGGCATCTTGGTCAACATTACTGCAGGTCTGGATATGAATTTGGGCGAGTTTTCTGAGGTAGGTGCTACTATCGAAGAGTTTGCTTCTGAGAATGCCACTGTTGTAATCGGTACTGTAATCGACCCAGAAATGGTTGATGAACTGAAGGTGACAGTTGTTGCTACAGGTTTAGGTGATGCATTTGCAAGAAATAATGAACCATCCATCACAGCTGTGGTCAATAATCCTAAGCCGGTTCAATCTGGTGCAGCAGAAACCCCTCTAGCAGGTCGTTCTAGTGCACGTGCAGATGAGCCTCAACCAGCGGCAGGTGCAAGTGATTTGCAGGGCAATGCTGGCGGTGAAATAGACTACTTGGACATTCCGGCGTTTTTACGTCGCCAAGCGGACTAGTTTAGCGCGCAGTAGGTTGCTCTAATGACTTAGGCCCAATTTACTACAGGTGTAAGTAGGATATTGTGCTATAATATGCGCCGAGTTTTAGTCAAGGTTAAGACGTAATGGTAAAACAACGTACTCTGAAAAATGTAATCCGTGCTACGGGTATTGGCATCCATACTGGCAAAAAGGTATACCTTACCTTGAAGCCTGCTCCGGCCAATACTGGTATCGTATTTTGTCGCACGGATTTAGATCCTGTTGTTACCATTGCGGCAACTGCTGCCAATGTTGGCGATACGACCCTATCCACTAACCTGGTCAAGGATGGTGTTCGTGTTTGTACAGTTGAGCATTTGATGTCGGCCTTTGCTGGTCTTGGTATCGATAATGCGTATGTTGAACTAAGTGGCGAAGAAGTCCCTATTATGGATGGCAGCTCCGCGCCATTCATATTCTTGCTGCAATCGGCAGGTGTTGAAGAGCAATCGGCTCCGAAGAAGTTTATTCGCATAAAAGAGCCTATCGTCGTTGAACAAGACGATAAGCAAGCAACTTTGAAGCCTTTTGAAGGGTTTCGTGTTGGCTTTACTATCGACTTTGATCACCCAGTCTTTGATAAAGATAACTGCACGACCTATCTAGATTTTTCTAGCACTTCCTATGTTAAGGAGGTAAGCCGTGCGCGCACCTTTGGCTTTATGCGCGACTTTGAATACCTGCGTTCCAAAAACCTTGCTCTAGGTGGCAGTATGGATAACGCCATTGCTGTTGATGACTTCCGTGTATTGAACGAAGATGGTCTGCGCTACCAGGATGAGTTTGTTAAGCATAAAGTTCTTGATGCTGTTGGTGACTTGTATCTATTAGGCAATAGCCTGATTGGTCAATTTGAAGGTCATAAGTCTGGTCACGGTCTAAACCACATGTTGTTGCGTGAGTTATTGGCTAATGAAAACGCATGGGAAGTGGTTACTTTTGATGATGTGAGCGAAGCCCCTATTGCCTATATGTCTCCAGCTGCAGCTTAATCTGCACGCTAATTAGTTTCAAAAAAGCCGGTCTTCCTCAAGAAAGCCGGCTTTTTTATTGCCGCTTGTTAGGAAAAACGTAATTCTTTGCCTGTTGCCTAGCTTATCTAGCAAAAAGGGCTTTTAAATCCCTAGAAAGTCCCCATAATACACGGTGACCAGATTTTTTTAAGACGGCTTTAGGCCGCATTAAGGGCTTTGACCTGCTTGCTTTCAAGCGTCAGCCATGACTCGACATATAACGAAAAAGAAATAGCTCAATGTTCAATATTCTCCAGAGCGTTTTTGGCAGCAAAAACGATCGCGAAGTTAAAAAACTCAATAAACTTGTTCAATCAATTAATGCCCTTGAAAGCAGCTGTCAGGCGCTTACTGACGTAGAAATTGCGGCCAAGCGCGCAGATTTTCAACAACGCTTTGAGTCTGGCCAGAGCCTAGACCAACTGCTACCTGAAGCCTTTGCCGTGTGTCGTGAAGCGTCAGTGCGGTTTATGGGCTTACGTCACTTTGATGTACAGATGATTGGCGGCATGTCCTTGCACAATGGCAAGGTAGCAGAAATGCGTACCGGTGAAGGTAAAACTCTGGTTGCAACCTTGGCTGTATATCTAAATGCCATTCCAGGTAGTGGTGTTCACGTAGTTACGGTAAACGATTACTTGGCAAACCGAGATGCGCAGTGGATGCGCCCTTTGTATGAAGGTCTTGGTTTAAGCGTTGGTATCATCTTAAGTGGTCAAAACGCCGAGCAAAAGCGCGAAGCCTATGCTTGTGATGTGACCTACGGTACCAACAACGAATTTGGTTTTGATTACCTACGTGACAATATGGCCTTTAGTGTCGCTGATAAGGTTCAGCGTCCACTTAACTACGCCATTGTTGATGAAGTTGACTCCATCTTGATCGATGAAGCCCGTACACCGCTAATTATCTCCGGCCCCGTAGAAGACAATACGTCTATTTACTTGTCTATTAATAGCTTAATTCCTAAGCTAGACCTTCAACCTGTGGTTGAAGGTGACGAGCAACCTACAGGTCACTATACCTTTGATGAGTCCCAACGATCTATTGAATTGACGGAAAACGGGCACCTGTTTGTTGAGCAGCTACTGGTTGAAGCCGAGTTGCTAAAAGACGGCGACAGCCTATATGCAGCCAGCAACTTAACTTTGTTGCATCATATCTACGCGGGTTTGCGTGCCCACGTTGTGTTCCAAAAAGACGTTGACTACATAGTACAAAACAACGAAGTAGTGATTGTTGATGAACACACTGGCCGTACCATGCCTGGCCGTCGTTGGTCTGAAGGTATTCACCAAGCTGTAGAAGCAAAAGAAGGTGTCGCCATTCAGAAGGAAAGCCAAACCTTGGCTTCTACGACCTTCCAAAACTACTTCCGTTTGTATGAAAAGCTTGCTGGTATGACCGGTACTGCCGACACAGAAGCCTTCGAATTACATCAAATCTATGGTTTGGACGTATTGGTTATACCAACCAACGTCGACGTTAAGCGTCAGGATTTGAACGACTTGGTTTACCTGACTCTAGAAGAAAAATTTGAAGCCATCATCAAAGACATTAACTACTGCGTAGGCGAACAACGCCCAGTGTTAGTCGGTACGGCTTCCATCGAAATGTCCGAAATGATCTCTAGGGCCCTTAACAAAGCGGGTGTAGATCATAAGGTACTTAACGCTAAGCAGCACGAACAAGAAGCCCATATCATTGCCCAAGCCGGTCGCCCTGGTGCAGTAACCATTGCTACCAACATGGCTGGCCGTGGTACGGATATCGTGCTTGGTGGTAAGTTAGAAGCAGAACTAGAAACTCTTGGTGCGGATGCATCTGATGCTAAGAAAGAGGCAGTGCGCGCCGAATGGCAAACCCGCCATGAGCTGGTTTTGGCCCAAGGTGGTTTACATATTATTGGTACCGAGCGTCATGAGTCACGTCGAATCGATAACCAGCTACGTGGTCGTGCAGGTCGTCAAGGTGACCCTGGTTCATCGCGCTTCTTCCTATCCTTAGAAGATAACTTGTTGCGTATCTTTGCACCTGAGCGAATTAAGGGCTTGATGCAAAAACTGGGTATGGAAAAAGGCGAAGCCATTGAACACCGCATGGTGAGCAATGCCGTTGAAAAATCCCAGCGTAAACTCGAAGGCCGAAACTTTGATATTCGTAAGCAGTTATTAGAATATGATGACGTAGCCAATGACCAGCGTTCGGTTATTTATGATCAACGTAATGACCTGATGGGTGCCGATGAAATTGGCGACGTTGTGGTTAAGATCCGTGAAGAAGTGGTAAATAGCACCGTAGATGCCCATATTCCACCACAGAGTTTGGCTGAACAATGGGATGTACCTGGCCTAGAAACGGAACTCAACACGCAGTTTGCTTTGCAGATGCCTGTGCAACAATGGCTGGACGAAGATGACCGTTTGCATGAAGATGCTTTGCGAGAAAAAATTCTGGCTAACATTGAAGAGCATTACCAAAACAAGGAGCAGGTAGTTGGTGCAGAGCCAATTCGTACCTTTGAAAAACAGGTGATGTTGCAGGTAATCGATGCGCGCTGGAAAGAGCATTTGGCAACTATGGATATGTTGCGTCAAGGTATCCATCTACGCGGTTATGCACAAAAGAACCCTAAGCAGGAATACAAGCGTGAATCGTTTGAGCTATTCCAGCATCTTCTGTTTGCCATCAAGGAAGACGTAGTACGTATCTTGTCTCACGTACAAGTACGTTCTCCTGAAGAAATTGAAGCGGAAGAGCGTGCTCGACGTGAAGCGGCACAAAAAGCTATGGAATTCCAACATGCTCAAGCCCAAGCGACTGCTCAAGTAGCACAAGGCGCGGCATCGCCAGAAACAGAAATTGTGAAAGCCACAGAAAAGGTAGGCCGTAACGAGCCCTGCCCATGTGGTTCTGGTAAAAAGTACAAGCAGTGTCACGGTAAGCTAGTTTAAACACACAAACGGGGTCAGACCTTAGGTCTGACCCTATATATTCGAGTTGGGTTAAGCCACCGTTCTGAGCCCATATCTCTCAGCTTTTTCAAGAGGATACTAGCATGGCCGTAGGTGCCGATCTTCAAGTTAACTATCATTGTGTACCTGGCTTTCAGCTAGGTACTGCTAGCGCCGGTATAAAGACTCCAGGTCGTAAAGATCTAGTCATTATGCAGGCTAAAGCTGGTAGCACTATGGCTGGTGTGTTCACCGTCAATGCCTTTTGCGCTGCACCTGTGCATGTTTGCCGCGCGCACTTGTCGGTAGATGAGCCATTGTTGCTAGTTGTGAATACGGGCAATGCCAATGCCGGTACAGGCGAGCAGGGCATGCTAGATGCTAAGGCTAGCTGCGCAGCTGTGGCCGAACTTGCGGGCGTACCAACTACGCAAGTATTACCTTTTTCAACGGGTGTTATTGGTGAAACCTTGCCCATGGAGCGCTTGTTAGATGCTTTGCCAGCAGCTTATGCAAACTTATCGCCTACGGGCTGGGGTGATGCCGCGCAAGGCATCTTGACTACTGATACACGAACCAAAGGTGCGAGTGTTAAGGTTAATATTGGCGGTCAAGACATTACGCTTAGTGGTATTTCCAAAGGCTCTGGCATGATTCGCCCCAACATGGCGACCATGTTGGCCTACGTAGCAACGGATATTAAATTATCACCTCAGCTAACCCAACAGTTGGTTAGTGAAGCCTCCGAATTGAGTTTTAATCGCATTACCGTTGATGGTGACATGTCTACCAACGATTCATGCATTCTAGTCGCCACAGGTGCTAGTGAGCTGGAATTGTTGGAACATAGTGCCGATTATGACGTATTTCGTGCGGCTCTAATTAGCCTAATGCAACAGCTGGCTCAAGCTATCGTGCGTGATGGCGAAGGCGCTACTAAGTTTATTGCCATCGAAGTTGTGGGTGGCGGGGAACGTCAAGAATGTTTGGATGTTGCCTATGCTATTGCCCACTCGCCTCTAGTTAAAACCGCCTTGTTTGCTGCTGACCCTAACTGGGGTCGTATTCTCGCCGCTGTAGGTTATGCTGGTGTTAAAGACTTGGATGTGGATACCCTCACCATACACCTAGGTGATGCTCTATTGGTTGCCAATGGTGGCCGCGCTAATTGCTATACAGAAGAAGCTGGTCAGGCGGTTATGGACCAAGAAGAGATCACCATCAAGGTTGATCTGCAGCGTGGTAGTTGTGCCGAGACCGTTTGGACCACGGACCTGTCTTACGATTATGTACGAATTAACGCTGATTACCGTAGCTAAGTAAGAAATAGATAAGCTAACCCATGTCTAGAATAGAAGTCGTTGCCGGTATTATCGTCGATAGCCAAGAGCGTATACTCTTGGCCAAACGAGCTAGTCATCAACATCAAGGTGATAAGTGGGAGTTTCCCGGTGGCAAGGTGGAAGTGGGTGAAGACGCCTGTGATGCTTTGAGTCGCGAGCTCAAAGAAGAGCTTAGCATTGATGTTGCCCCTCAAGACTGCGAATTATTTCAACACGTCAGCTATGACTACCCCGACAAACAAGTGAGCTTGCGCTTTTACACTATTAGGTGCTTTCAAGGCGCGCCCCAAGGCATGGAGGGTCAGCCTTTACAGTGGGTAACTGCTGAGCAATGCGCTAATTATACTTTGCCCAAGGCCAACCAGCCGGTGATGGATGCATTGATGGCCGATTGGCCTGCATCCTGTTAACGTTCTTTGCCCTTAAGCCGGTTCTTCTTCACTACCTTCTAAGCTTGTGGTCATGGCCTCGCTCATTTCTTCGGCGACCTCTGGCATGGCCTCGGCCATTTCTTCCACCCACTCTTCAACGTTCTCTGGGTCAACTTGAGCTAGGGCCTCAACTACGTGCCCAGCTTCTTCTGGCTCGGATTCCACAAGTACTGTGGCCACGTCGACAGCTTGGTCCGGTGTTTCTTGCGCTACGGCGGCGGCAAATTCTGCCGCTTCACCTAGGTAGTTTTCATCTTCTTCTGCGGCCAAGAATGTGTGTAGCTCATCATCAGGGCTAGCGGCAATAGATTCGGCGACACTGGCGGCAACTTCCACACTGGCGTCAGGTACTTCCTGGATAATGGATGTAGCTACTTCAATACGTTGTTCTGGCGCAGCTTCGGCAGCAATTAACGCGATCTCAGCTACCATTTCTGGCATGGATTCAGGTACTTCTTGCGATACGATGGTGGCAATTGCCGTGGCCTGCAAAGGCGCTTGTTCCAACATCTGACGTGTTAGCTGTACCAGGGCCTTACTTGTTAGTAATGGATTTAGGCTTTGGTTATGAATTTCTGCACACATAAACTCAACCAGTCGAGAGCTAGATTCTGGTGCTGAACCGGCTACTTGGCAGAGGATATCCATCTGCGCATCTGGCAAAGCGCGGCTTAGGTATAAACCAATTTGTGCTGCCTGTTCTGGGTAGTAATAGGCTGCGGTGGCGGCAATGTTAGCCACATCGTCAGGGTGGTGTTCGGCAATGTTGACCAAGATATCCAATAGATCATCTGGGCTTTCTTCTGCTAAGCTCATGGCAGTATCTGCAGCTACACTGGTTTCTTCCATACCTTGGAATTCAGTACGTGGATCAAGATCCGTAGCTAAAGGCGTAGGGCCTTGTAATACAAAGGATTCCTGCAAAGTTTCTGGTACCGGTGCACGCATGGCCATGCGGTAGAGCACGAAGCCCATAAGCGTCAAATTGGCAACCACAAGGTAACCAAACAAAGCATCAGAACCTAAAGCTTTCATGGCCAAAGAGGCCGTGTAAGGGCCTAAAGCACCACCGGCAGAATAAGCCAAAATCAGTTTACCACTAGCTGCTACCATCTCGTGTGGCTGCATACGGTCATAAGCATCGGCTAAGGCAATTGGGTAAACGCAAGCCAAGGTACCACTTAAGATCACTGCTGCGCCGATGGTCATCATCATGGCCTTTTGTTCGGCCATAAAGGGCAAAATAATGGCTGAAAATGATGCGGTGATTAGAGTGAGTACCAAGATGGTACGACGGTCAAAAATGTCCGACAGTTTACCAACGGGGAACTGCAGCAAAAAACCGCCGACCATGGTAGCACTCATAAAGGTGGCAATTTCACCATTACTCATGCCCATGTCTGAGCCGTAAACGGTACTCATGTTGTAGAAGGCGCCTAAAGTAATGCCTGACATAAATACACCCACTACACCGAGGGGGGAAATTTTGATCAGGGCGCTTAGTTTCATGGATTTAGTTTCGCCAATACGTGGGCCACCAGATTTGCTTAATAGCACGGGCAACATGGCCATACACAAAAGGCCGGCAGCATAGATAAATAGAATATTGTCCTGTGGTGCGGCTAAGGCCAGCATCATTTGGCCAATGGTAAGGCCAAAATAAGTAGCAAATTGATAAGCACCAAATACGGTGCCACGGTTATCACTATTGGAGCTGTCACTAAGCCAAGTTTCCATAGCCATAAACAAGGTGGCATTACAGATGCCGGCAATAATGCGTAGTGCACCCCAAACGATAGGTGAAGACCAGATAGAGTAGAGTAGGGCGCTGACAGTGGCAATGGCAGCACACGCCGCAAATATGCGTATATGGCCTACTCGAGCAATCAAGTAGCGGCCATACATAGAGCCAAACAACATGCCAACAAAATACAAGGACATAATCATGCCGATAGTATCTGTTTCGGAACCACTAATGCGCATGCTCATCGGTAACACGATAAACAATAAGCCGTTGCCCATTAGTAGTAGGACGCAGCTAAATAGCAATGGTAAAAATTCATTTAGTGAGCGCATTTGCTTTGTTACCAGTAGTTAATTGGTTTGGTGCTAATTTGCTGCGCAAAGTATAGCAAGAATTGCCTAGGGTCAATCCATAGGGCGTGAATCTACAAGCTTTGGGCGCTTTTAAGCAGTCTTTGCCAAATTTTACCTTTGCTACCCATATAGACTGATATTTTGTTAAAAAAACTATGCTAAGCTGAGCATCAGCCAATGCTCAATTTAGTAGCCCGAGATTACTTATGTTTGCCTACACCTTGGACAACGAGATTCGTTTGTTATTGTTGCATGACTCCATGGCCGAACGTTTGTGTGACCTGGTTAATGAAAACCGTGCATACTTGTCCCATTGGCTACCTTGGGTGCCAAACAGCCAATCGCCAAGCCACTACCAAGCCTATATTAAACACACTCTTACTCAATATGCCAATGGCGAAGCCATGGTCTGTGCTATGGAGTATCAGGGAGATATCGTTGGTGTGTGCGGTTTTAATCGGATTGACCGGCAATTAGGAGTGACGGAGCTGGGCTATTGGATAGGTGAAGCCTACCAAGGTAATGGCGTGGTGACCCGGGCGTGTGAGTTTTTAACTACCTACACTTTTACTGAACTAGGGTTGTATAAGGTACAGCTATCTGCCGCTGTAGATAACAAACCAAGTCGTCGCGTAGCTAAGCGCTTAGGCATGGAACTTGAAGGTGTTATTAGGCGCCAAGAAAAAGTAGGTGAGCAAGTGTTGGATCACGCAGTGTACGGAATTTTGAAAGAGGATCAACGATGAAGCTACCATTACGTTTAGCATGGAAACACCACCCATGGCTTAGCTTGGCTTTTGTTGGTGCCTTGTTGTTGTCTGTCGGTTTTGTCATTAAAACAGTTGGAGTGGCTATTTACTGGAGCCAACCAGAGCATCAAAAACAGGATCTACAAGCTTGGATGACGCCGCGTTACGTCCTACATAGCTGGGACTTAGAACGCGAAGATGTTATTAACCTGCTAGGTGAAAATGAAAAGTATAAAGGTATGACCTTAGGCCAAATTGCTGATGATATGGAATTGCCTTTTGCCGAGTTTGCCGTACAGATGCAAACTGAGCTAGAAGTTATCGAAAAGGCTGTGCATGAATGATACGTTCCTAGTACTCCTTTCAGAGTACGGGCTGGCAGCATTATTTTTTACGACAATGCTTAGCTGCTTGGCAATCCCTATCCCTGCTTCCATAGTTATGGTTACTGCTGGTGCTTACGCCATAATTGGTGATTGGAGCTTTGCTGGTGCCCTTGGTGCTGCCTTGGCGGGTGCTGTTGTTGGGGACCAGTTAGGTTACCTTATTGGTCGCTTTGGGGCACATCACTTGATGCCTAAAGGAGTAGGTTTTGGTCGCCGAGCTAGATTATTGAGTAAAGCCCGTAAACTAACCTATCGCTACGGTGCCAAGGGTATCTTTTTAAGCCGTTGGCTATTTAGCCCCCTTGGCCCCTATGTGAACTTTATGGCCGGTGGCACCCATTTTGCTTGGTTGCGTTTTAGCACTTGGTCCGTGTTAGGTGAGGTGTGCTGGGTGTTGATCTATGTTGGTTTGGGCTTTGCCTTTGCTCAGCAGTTAAATGTAGTGCTTGATCTTGTTGTCGCTGCTAGTGGGGCTCTACTTTGGGTTGCAGTGAGCCTTATCTTAGGTGTATTTCTCATTTGGCGAGTGAGACGCCTAATGACATTAAGAAGAGCTCACCACCAGGGTGCCGATGCGATCGCCTATGCTGGCAAACAAGTGAAGGGCATGTTCCGTAGGCACTAAGGGGCGAAGGCGGGAATCCTCACTTTCTTGAATCGCGACAAAACCCTGATCTATCAGAGTCTGAATGGACTTGCGCAAGGTATAGCGCGAACCCAAATGCCGCAGTCCCATGCCTTGCTCCATAACCACACGACGGTCGCCTAGGTGTTCAACCACAACAAACTCGAGTATCTGATACTCGCGATTATTCATAAGGCCTTGGCTGTAGTCGGCGATGATTTGACGAATACTTAGACCGATGTTGATGGCTGTTTCAATGTTGTGTTCTGAGTGCATAGCTATATTCATAGTAAATTTGTCTAGACGTTAACGATAATAGAACTAATCGCTGAAGATACTATAAGTAAAGCTGAGAATTACTGAGTGTCAATAATATAACAGGGGACAGTCACTTTTGCTGCGCAAAAAAGCCAGTCCCCAAGAGGGAAGTTGGGGACTGGCTCTTATTTATCCGCGCAACGTATAAAAAGTGCCTGTCCCCAGCGTATACCAGCGTATATACCCAGCGTATAAAAAGTGCCGTCCCCATTAATTAAAGCCAGTCCCCGGCACACTTATGCCAAGCGATAACCATGCTTACTAAGTGGCAAGCTGCGCACACGTTGCTCGCCCGCAGCCACTAAAGCATTGCATAGGGCAGGGGCCAGCGGCGGCACACCAACTTCACCAAGGCCTGTAGGGGCTTCCTTGGAAGGCATTAGATGTACATCAATGACAGGGCTTTGCGCGAGACGCAGCAGTGGGTAGTCATGGAAGTTACTCTGCTGGACACGGCCATCATCGATGCTGATTTCACCTTGCATGGTTGCCGATAGGGCAAAGTTAATACCACCTTCAATCTGGGCAATGGCACCGTTAGGGTTAACGACCTTGCCGCAATCCACAGCACAAGTTACCTTGTGTACCTTGATAGCGTTGTTTTCGATGCTCATTTCTACCACCATGGCGGTGTAGCTCATAAAGGCAAATTCGACGGCGATACCTTGAAAGTGGCCTGTGGGTGCCTTGCCCCAGTTGGCTTGTTTAGCTACTAGATCCAAGACGGCCTGCTCGCGAGGTGTATGTGTCATCAGACCTGTACGATATTGATAGGGATCTTGCTGGGCTAGGTGAGCAGCTTCATCAATGATGCTTTCCGTAAAGAAACAGTTGGATGAATGGCCTACGGAGCGCCAAGCCCCAACGGGCACATTGGTATCAACCAATAATTGTGTCGCATTAGGTTTCTCACCTTCAGGTAGATAGGCAATGTGATTAGCACCTTCGCCAATTATCATGTCACCAATTATGTTGGTGAGAGGTGGCGCTAGCCAATCTAAGAAATCAGGTAACAATACCGGCATAACACGGCGCATTACCGATGAGCTAACAAACTGATTGTGCCATTCAATAGGCTTGAAATTAGCATCCAAGCCAACCTGGAAGCGGCTCATTACCATAGGGCGGTACATGTCGTGCTGCACATCCTCTTCGCGGCTCCAAGTAATCTTTACAGGCTGACCCATAGCCATTGATGCCAAGACGGCTTCGGCTACAAAGTCCCCCTCACCGCGACGGCCAAAGCCACCACCCATTAAGGTATTGTGGATATGGATTTGTTCATCATCCATGCCAGTAATGGCTTTGGTGAAGGCGGCAGAGACGGTTTGGCTTTGTGAAGGAATCCACAAGTCTACGCGATCGGCCTGTACCCACGCGGTGGCATTCATCGGTTCCATAGTGGTATGAGCCAAGAAAGGCACGCTGTATTCTACATTGATAACATGTGGCGCCTTAACTTCAGCTTGGCCTTCTTCATCTAAGGCATCAGAGTATGCTTGGTTAATGTCTGCGGTAGATATGCCGGGCATGGCTGCGTTGTAAGCACTGAAGCTGGCCTTGAGTACTGCCGCTGCCTTTTTGGCCTGCCAATATTTATCAGCGACCACGATTAGAGCGTGATCAATAGCAATGACCTTTTTTACACCTTTTACCGCAAGGGCGGCTTGCTCGTCCCATTTAAGTGGCTTACTACCAAAAATGGGTGCGTGCACGATAGCAGCATTGAGCATGTTGGGTACTTGCACATCGATGCCATAGTTGGCTTGACCGGTAATGCGAGCATGCGTATCTCGGTGGGTAACAGGCTTGCCAATAAGTTTGAACTGGCTGTCTGATTTTAATACTAGATCGTCTGCGTCAGGAGCTGGTAAGTTAGCAGCTGAGTTGGCAAATTGCCCGTAAGGATATGCCTTGCCTTGGTAGATTACATGGGCATTTTCAGTCTTTAAGCTTGTTACACTAGTCCCTAGTTCAGCAGCGGCAGCTTTAAGAATCATTTGTCGTGCGCCAGCACCAACGGCACGTAGACTATGGTAATAGTCTTTTACCGCGGTAGAACCACCGGTCATCTGCATCATCATGCTATTGTTAAACTTGCTGTTTAATGGCGCTTGGCGTACTTCCAAGGTATTCCAGTCGGCATCCAATTCTTCTGCCAGAATCTGAGGCAGAGAAGTGTTCACACCTTGGCCCATTTCTGTTTGTGGGTTGGTCATGATGATCTTGTTGTCGATGCCAATAAACAGCCATTCATGCATTTCGCCCACAGGTTCTTGGCGTGGTGTTGGTAAAGCGAGCTCAGGGCCGCTAGAGCAACCAATTAATAGGCCCGAGGCACCTACAGCAGCGGTACCTTGTAGGAAACGACGACGGGATAGATTGTGTAATTGCATCATAAGTCTCCTGCTTTAAGCTTGGTAAGCTAGATCAAAGGCGCGATCTAGAGCCGGGCGAATACGGTTGTAGGTACCACAGCGACAAATGTTATTGAGCTGCTGTTCTAAGGACTCTTGGCTAGGTTTGCCAGATGTCTTGGCTTGGCGTACCAAGGCCGTAGCGGCCATAATTTGGCCAGATTGGCAGTAACCGCACTGGGGTACATCCAACTCTAACCAAGCTTGTTGTACGGCATTAAGGCTGCCGTCGGCTGCCAGAGATTCGATGGTTTCGATATTCATACCCTGTAAGGCAGAAGCGGGAACGCTGCACGAACGCATGGGGTTACCATTCACTAATACAGTGCAAGCGCCACATTGGCCAATACCACAACCAAATTTGGTGCCTGTTAGCTGCGCTTCTTCACGAATAGCCCATAGCAGCGGTGTGTCGTTATCGACATCCACAGCCACATTTTGGCCGTTAATATTAAGGATGATCATGCCATTTCTCCTGATGTTGTACTTGCTGCCACTGGGCAGGAGTATCTAAATCCGCCAGTGCGTCTGGCCAGTAATAATATTGCAGCTCAATCTGATGATGATTGGCTAGCAGCCAAGGCTTTAATCCTCTTTCGGGAAGTTGGGCCTTGGCCATAAGGTCTTTGTGAGTTATCACGGGTACCCCCCAGGCGTTGTTCTGGTCATTGTAGCGACTCACCAGAGCTAGGCAGGGGGCTTGTAGCCAAGTGTGATAGAAATCCAGTGCTTGGGCGGTGGTAATAGCGTACTGATCAACCAGCACCCAGCCGATATGGCTGTTGGCATAATGCTGCTGCGCTAGTTTGACGCTGCTACCCATGCCTTTTTCCCAATCTGGGTTGTGAATGGTGTGTAGGTCGGGTTTCAACTCGACATTGCGTAAAGTTCGACCTACATCCACTGCGCCAGTAACCACGCACACAGGTAGCCCGGTAGCTTGTAGGGTACGTATTTGGTGTTGAATAAGTGTTTCACCACCTAGGCTTAGTAGCTGCTTGGGTTCACCTAAGCGAGTAGAGCCACCGGCAGCCAAAATGACCCAGATAAAGTCGGGATTAGTCATGAATGCCACCGTCTTTGTCACGTAGAGGCATGGCCTGCATATGGTTATGCAATGCTTGAACTTGTGCCATGACTGATAAGGCTACGGCTTGGGCGCCATGGCCACCTAGATCTAAACCAATAGGAGCCGCTAGGTGTACTGGTGCTGGAGCACTCATCTCATCAAGTACACGCTGCTTGCGCTCCGCAGGTCCTAATAGGCCAACCAGAGGTAAATGTCGTAAACTAGTTTGGCTTAAATAATCCGCATCCAAGCTTTGGTTGTGAGTCATGACAATGGCGTAGTCGACCGGTGTATTGTCTAAATACGCATCTAGCTCGTCGGCTTCAATACGCTGAACTAATTGTGGAAAGCGATGTTGGAAGCGTTGTAATGACTGGCTTTGGCAGCCAATCACCTGCACTTGGAAGTCCAAGCTACGGGCCAAATTGATAATGGCGTCTGTGTCTGGGCCAGTGCCGATCAATAACAATCGTGGCGCGGGATCAATGGCCTCGATGACTTGCTGATCTTGTTGTGTTGGCTGTTCCTCTCGTAATTCAGATACCCCAGTTTGCAAATCAGTCACTAGCCATGAAGCTTGTGTGCGCTGTCGACCCTGTAAATACAAAGCCAAGCTACCGTATTCATTTTCAGGGTCTAGTCTCTCAAGCAACAGCACCACCTTGCCACGACAGCCCACGCTAATTTGCCAATCCGGTGCGTCGGGGTCGCTAAAATCAAACTCCATGGTCATGGGGTTGCCATGATTAAATACCTGCATAGCATGGCGTGAAAGGTGGGTTTCTAAACAGCCGCCACTGACTAGGTCAAAGCGATGGCCTTGTTCATCAATCAGCATGCGGGCGCCACTTTTACGGTAGGTAGAGCCTTCCGTGTTAAGCACGCGCACCTGCACCAAAGCCTGCTGTTGGCTTTGGGCATCTTGGAGCTGTTGTTGAAGTTGCTGAAACATGATGTGAATCTCTATGGTTGTGGGGCTAGTGTAAGTTCTCAGGCTTGTTTTGGCACTTGCAATTGGTGCCATTATGCATGCAGATTGACACAAATTATATGCTTTTGAGGGCTTTAATTTTAACCGGCTCACCCCCATATAAAACTGCATCAAAGGCCCCGTAGTGGTGGCACAGACATAGAGAACAAACGTATGAGTTATGCCCTAGAAATAGATCAACTGCACAAGACCTATAGCAATGGTTTTACGGCGTTGAAGGGAATATCGATGAAAGTAGAGCAGGGTGATTTTTTTGCTTTGCTAGGCCCCAATGGCGCCGGTAAGTCCACCACCTTGGGTGTGGTTTCTTCCTTGGTAAACAAAAGCCAAGGTAAGGTGCATATATTTGGTCATGACCTTGATGGTGACTTAAACGCGGCTAAGCGCATGATGGGCATTGTTCCGCAAGAATTTAACTTTAATATGTTTGAACAGGTGCAGGATATTATTATCCAGCAGGCCGGCTACTATGGCATTACTCGTGTTGAAGCTAAGTCGCGTTGCGAGGAACTACTTAAGCAACTGGGCTTATGGGATAAGCGTCATCAAGCAGCACGCACCTTGTCTGGTGGCATGAAACGCCGCTTGATGATTGCACGCGCGCTCATTCACCAGCCTAAGTTGCTGATTTTGGATGAGCCTACGGCAGGTGTTGATATCGAGTTGCGCCGTTCCATGTGGGAGTTCTTACAGCAAATAAACGCCGCAGGTACGACGATTATTTTGACTACCCACTATCTAGAAGAAGCCGAAAGTCTGTGCCGCAATATTGCCATTATTGACCAAGGTGACATAGTAGCTAACACGTCAATGAAGTCCTTGCTGCGTCAGCTAAATACAGAAACTTTTATACTCGACCTGGCAGAAGAAGTGCATGAGTTGCCCGAACAGGCAGGGTACACTGCTGAGCTACTTAATCCTCATCAGCTACAGGTGACCATCACGCGTGAGCAAAGCCTCAATGAGGTATACACAGCCTTGACCAATTTGGACGTGCATGTGACCAGTATGCGTAACAAGACCAACCGCCTAGAAGAGCTGTTTGTGAATTTAGTGCAAAAGAACAAAGCCGAGCTTAAGGGAGTATAAAGCCATGAATGCCTACGAAATTTATATTGCCTGGTTGACCATTGTTCGCAAAGAAATCCAACGTTTTATGCGTATTTGGGTGCAAACCCTAATACCGCCATCTATTACCATGGTGTTGTACTTTATTATCTTTGGTAACTTAATCGGTACCCGCATTGGCGAGATGGGTGGTTTTGATTACATGCAGTTTATTGTGCCGGGCCTCATCATGATGTCGGTGATTACCAACTCCTATGGCAACGTTGTATCGTCCTTCTATAGTACCAAGTACCAAGGTAGTTTAGAAGAAATGCTGGTATCGCCAACACCTAACTGGGTTATTTTGGCTGGCTACGTGGCCGGTGGTGTCGCCCGTGGTTTGGCAGTGGGTGCGATCGTTACTAGCTTGTCGTTATTTTTTACTAACCTAGAGATCTACAACTTTGGTATAATCGTGCTGGTTGTGTTGATGACGTCAATTTTGTTTAGCTTGGGTGGTTTTATCAATGCCGTATTTGCTAACAGCTTTGATGATATTTCCATCATTCCCACCTTTGTACTAACCCCCCTGACTTATCTGGGTGGTGTGTTCTACTCCATTGATTTGCTACCGGATTTTTGGGC
>CALKFY010000047.1 GCA_938084925.1 uncultured Pseudomonadales bacterium | reverse complement strand
GACAAAAATCATTTGGGAAAACCTAGCCGAAGTGACCAGCCCCGGTGAATGGATGCAGAAGACAATCACTTTAGAGAAAGCCTTGCAGTTTGTACCTAACCGTTTGCACCCAGGTGCTGAGCGTTACTACCGTGAGATTGGCCTGGCAATCCCAGAACCTGTGAGCTATGAAAAGTAATTGCTAAAATGTCAGTCAAAGCCAGAGCCGCAAGGTTCTGGCTTTTTATTTACAGGGATGTAATGTATGCCGTGGGCGCATGGATGCGCAGGAGCGGCGATAAGGGATGTAATGTAGACCCAAAACACTCACTGCGTTCATGGGGCCGGCTCTGCCGCGGGCGCATGGTTGGCATAGGGTGGTGCAAAAAAATAATCTGATCACAACTGGTATCTAAAATGCTGTGATAAGTGGCTATTTCTCAATGACCTACGTCTTGGCACTATAATGCCTTATCAACTTGTTACAGATATTGAGGCATAAACTATGGCATTGGTTACTAACGATGAAGCTATTTTTCCGCGCCCATTATCGGGTGAGCCAGTTACCAAGCCGACCTCTGGCTTATTACCAGCGCGTAAAATAATTGTCGGTAAAGATGTTACCTTAGAACCTCTGGACCCGCAGGTTCACGCTGCAGAGCTTTATGAATCAGGGCATAGTACGCCAGAAGGTTTGGCTATCTGGGATTACCTAGCTTACGGCCCTTGGCCTGATTTGGCTGCTTATAAGGCCGCTTTGGCGGCCCAAGCCAATACTCATGATCCTATGTTCTTTGCTATCCGCAGTCATGCCACAGGCAAAGTATGCGGTCAGATCAGCATCATGGATTTGCATGCTGCCAATGGGGTCGCAGAAATCGGCCATATTTGGTTTGGTCCAGAGCTACAGCGTACTCGTGAAGCCACGGAAGCCTTGTTCTTGGCCATGGATTACCCTATGTCTGAATTGGGCTATCGGCGTATGCAGTGGCGCTGCAATGCGCTCAATAAGCGTTCGCGCACGGCGGCTAAGCGTCTAGGGTTCCGTTTTGAAGGCATATTCTATAATCACATGATCTTTAAAGGCATGAACCGGGATACCGCGTGGTATTCCATACTGGATGATGAATGGCCTGATGTCTGCAATAAGCTAAAAACCTGGCTGGCCGATGACAACTTTGACGCACAAGGTCAAGCCAAGCAGTCTTTGTCTACTATGATGCGTCAGCGTAAGACGAGTCGGCGTGGTTTAGCGGATTAACGACCTAGGTCTTACTAACTTGTGCCGCTTGTGGGCGGCCAAGTGTCACCTTCAACCAAGCACGTTCGTGCAGGTAGTAGATGGCAAACTTGAGTACAAATTCGATGCTGCCTATAGCTATGGCCGTGTCGAGTTTGCCGGTTATCATATACGCAATAATCATGGTGGTAAGGGTGGCGGTGATGCGCCAGCTGATGGCTTTGAGTAAGCTGCGTGTGCGGGATTCCATATTCTTCCATTGGTTATAAATAATCACTTTATTATTCCATAATCGTATAATAATCTGAAATAATATATCGGAATGTGATTATAGCCTATGCTCCTAATAGAGCGCTTGAGCTAGATCTACTTGAGTGTTAGCGTAGAACTATTCAATACCTGCAGGCCAATATCGATGCTTGGCTTATCATCCTTACAAAAAATTGCTCAGCTACGCGAAGGCGTCAGTATTGAGTGCAAGTTAGCTCAAGGCCGTGACGGCACCGGTGCCTTACCTGATGACATGTGGGAAACCTACAGTGCCTTTGCTAATACGCGAGGTGGTTATATCTTTTTGGGTTTACGAGAGTTACCGGATAAGCACTATGAGGTAGCTGGAGTACATCACCCTAAGCAAGTGCTAGACAAGCTTTGGCAAGGTTTAAATGACTCTCGTAAGGTCAGCATTAATTTACTGGCCAACACAGATATTAAGATTTGGAGGCTGCAAGAAGGCAACGTTATTAGTATTAAGGTGCCTAAGGCTACCGTCCAAGAACAACCCGTATACCTACACGGTGCACCCTATGGGCATAGTTATTGTCGGCGCGGCGAAGCTGATCATGTTTGTGAAGATCAACATGTTCAAGCTATGCTCACCGCACAAACAATGGCGATAAGCTAAGCGCCGACAGCTTCTTTAAAGCGCTTGCCCGGTGAAAACTGTGGCACGGTAGTGGCTGGGATTTTAATAGCTTCTTTGGTTTTTGGATTCATGCCGACGCGAGCTGCACGAGCTTTGGGCTTGAAGCTACCAAACCCAATTAGAGTTACTTCGTGGCCACTCGCAACGTTACTGGTAATAATGCTTGTTAATGCATCAATGCTGCGAAGTGCTGCGGCATGGCTGGTGTTGGTTTGGTTGGCCAGTTGTTCAGCTAATTCATTTTTATTCATGTGGACCTCAAATTTCTATTCTATAAACTAGAGTTGACGGGATAAATCCTAGCTTTTATTTTGCTTGCTAATGGTTGCTTATTTATGGATATAAATAAATGGGTAATATCTACCCAGTGAGAAGTTATAATTTGCTCTGTAACCTTGTGGCAGAGAACAATTGCAATTTTTGGAGCCCTAATGCCGAGTCAAATACCTACACCAATACGAGCTTTGCTCGTGGAAGACCAACAGTTGGTGTTGGATGCCCTGGCATTGTTGCTAACCAGCAGTGCTAACCAGTTGTTAATTGAGGTGGTAGGCAAAGCCAGCAACGGCCGTGAAGCGGTGAGTATGGCATCTGAATTGAGGCCGGATTTAATCGTCATGGATGTGGCTATGCCAGTCATGAGTGGCCCCGATGCCGTATATGAAATAAGACGCCGTAATGACAAGGTGAAAATCTTGATGTTAAGTGCTCATCACTCACAACAAGAAATTGATACTTCTCGTCAAAGTGGTGCCGATGGTTATGCCTTGAAACATGGTGGCCGCGAGGCTTTGCTGAATGACATTGAGAGTATTTTTAATCACCAAGGCGTATTTCCTGATAACTCTGCAGAAGCCCCGCTGCCTAGTGTGCAGCTGACGCGCCGTGAGCGTCAGGTATTGAAATTGCTGGCGGAAGGTTACAAGAACCAAGGTATTGCAGAATTGTTATTTATTAGCAGCCGCACAGTAGAGAAGCATCGAGCTAGCTTGACGAAAAAGCTCGGCGTGTCCTCTTTACACCAGTTAATTGATGCAGCTCGTGAATCGGGATTGTTACAGTAATGGCGAAAATGGATCAGATTAGGGAGGAAGCTAATTTTGCTAACGGCGATGACCAACTAAAAGTTGCCAGTGAGCGTTTGCATCTGCTTTATAAGCAGTCTGCGCCAGCTTCTTTTTTGAGCTTAGTAAACAGCCTTTTTGTAGTCTGGTTACTCTGGGGGCAAGTCCCCGAGGTCGCCATCATTTGGTGGATGTTGGCTATTGGCTTCTCCTCATTAATGCGTGTGGTGCTGTTTGTTGCTTATTATCGAATGCCTTCAGATCATCGGCATATAAAAGATTGGCAGTTACCTTATGCCGTTAGTTTGCTTATTAATGGCGCCGTATGGGGTATTGGCAGTTTGTTGCTGGTTCAAGATGCCGGGCTAGCATACCAGATGGGCACCTATTTCTTTTTAATGGGCATGTCGGCGGGTGCTATTTCTGTTTACAGTTCTATACGATGGTTAGCATTGGCAACTATTTATCTATTGTTGTTGCCCATGACATTGGCGTTTTTTATGTCCGGCGAAACTTTACAAATTATTATGGCCTTGGGTTGTACCACGTTTATGTTGTCGGTATTACGCTCCTCCAAGGTGCTTTCGGACAAGCTTAATAGTAGTTTCTTTCTAGCTTTGCATTTGCAAAAAGAAAAAGACACTAGTGAAACAGGTCGTCTAAAAGCGGAGCAAGCAGTTGCCGCGCGAGGTGAATTTGTGGCCTCTATCAGTCATGAAATACGCACTCCCCTAATGGCCATACTAGGCTTAACCGAATTACTAAAAGAACAGAAGCAATCATCAGAAAGCCGCATGTTGGTGAATTCATTAAGTGAGTCGGGGGGGCAGTTATCGAGTTTAGTAAATAATGTTTTAGATTTCTCCAAAATCGATGAGGGAGAGCTGGAGCTACATGCTAGACCGTTTTCATTGAGTTCGGTATTGCGTTCTATTGAATCTATATTTGCTGAGCCCGCCAAGGCTAAAGGTCTACACCTAGAGCTGATAATCGATGGTATCAGCAATGACTATTGGTATGGTGATGAACAGCGAATTCGCCAGATTGTTATCAATATCGTTGGTAATGCTTTGAAATATACTGAGCAAGGTGAGGTAGTCATCGAAGCTCAAGTGAGGCCGCGTAATGGTGGGGTTGTCATCGCTGTAACGGATACTGGTGTGGGTATAAGTCAAAGCAAACTTGGCCAGGTGTTTGAAGCTTATCATCAGCTATCGGAAGGTCAGGTGGAGGTGCAGTCTAGTACTGGTCTAGGTTTGTCCATCGCCCAGAGTTTGGCTCGTGCTATGGGGGGCGATATTTTGTTGGCATCTCAGGTTAATCATGGTAGTCGTTTTCAAGTAGAGCTCCCCTTAGCTCCGTGTTCAGAAGCCAGCTATATGGCTGTTATAGAGCCAGAAACCCAGAGTAGGGTGGCTTTGCATGGCGTAAGTTTACTTATTGCCGAAGATACATTATTGACGCAAAAACTGATCTCCATGTTTCTTGATAGCTCAGGCGCTGAAATTACCTTTGTCGACAACGGTAAACAGGCCTTATTAGCGCTACAAGACAACACTTACGATGTGGTTATCATGGATGTACAAATGCCAATAATGGGCGGCATGCAGGCATTGCAGGCTATGCATGCTTGGCAGTTGGATAAGGGGCAGACCTTGGTGCCGGTGATATTGCAGACCGCTGACAATAGGGCCGAAACAAAAAAGCGGGCCTTGGCTATTGGTGCGGTGAAGTTTCTAGCCAAACCCTACAATAAGCAGTCTTTGCTAGAAGCCATTGGCTTTGCTGTCTTGGCTGGGCAGCAGATGCAATCTCGGCGTGGGGCTAATGAAGCAGAAGAATTGGCAGTCTTGCAAGATGATTTTCTGGCCGCAGTCAGTGTCGAGAGCAAGTGCATAGGGCAGGCTTTACAGGACCAGGATTTGGCTACAGCCAAGTACCATGCGCACAACTTAAAGGGCTATGCTGGTTTGTTTCAGCAGCAACAGTTATTGCAGCTAAGCACAGCATTAGAAGATGCCTGTGAAAATCCACAAGGTATTGGCGTCGCGCTCACTCACGTGGCAGACATAAATACCTGGCTGAGCCATCAGTAGGTACAGGCACTTGTTATCCGCTGCGCGGCTAAACAAAAGCCAGTCCCCTGTGGGTATCACACAGGGACTGGCTTTTTTGCGCAGCAAAAGTGCCTGTCCTGTCTTATCTCTGTCATTGCCGTGGTATTGAGAAGGGTACAGGCACTTGTTATCCGCTGCGCGGCTAAACAAAAGCCAGTCCCCTGCAGGTATCACACAGGGACTGGCTTTTTTGCGCAGCAAAAGTGCCTGTCCCTTCATTGCCGTCATTGCACCAACGTGCCTGTCCTGTCATGCATTAGTTGTGTACTGGTGAACCCATATCCAGCATGCTGACAATGCGCGCTTGGGTTTCTGGTGTCTTAGCTAAACGCAAGAAAGAACTACGCTCGGCATCAAATAAGTCCTGTTCGCTCATAACGGTGCCAGGGGCAACCTCGCCACCGGTGACAATGCGTGCCATCTCTGTACCTACGGTGCAGTCATGAGCGCTTAGAGCACCCTTGTCAGCGGCTTCTTGTAACCAAGCTACCATGGCATCAAATACCGGCTTGCCAACCATGGTGAGGTCTGGGCGAGCTGGTGTTTTACTCACGCCTGACAACTGCTCTAGAGCCGTGGATAAAATGCGGTCGCGATTCATTAGGTATTCATCATCGTCGCGCAACATAGCTTGGCTTAGGGCTTCGATAGGCGAAGTTGCCGTGCGGCCATAGCCTAAGTTCATAAAGGCTTTCCAGGCAGCTTTTTCCATATCACCGGTCTTTTCAAACCAACGGTATAAGGTTTCTTTACAGCCGCCGCCGCCAGGCACTACGCCTACACCGGACTCAACTAGGCCCATAACGGAGTTAGCGTGGCCGATGACCTTGTCGGCATGCAACACGACCTCAAAGCCACCGCCGATGGACATGCCTACGGGAGCCGCCACTATCGGCAGCTCGCAGTTACGCATGGCCAAAACGGTTTGTTGAAAGTGGTTAAGGAAGCCATCCATGCCAGCCCAATCACCGGCCTCGAAGAATTCACGAAAAGCCACTAGGTTTACACCACAAGAAAAATGCTGTGAATCATTGTGAATCACTAAACCACGTAAACCTAAGTTTTTGGCTTGCTCAATGGCGTCACGCAAAATGGTCATGGAGTCGCCATCCAAGGCATTAGCCTTGCTGTGGAATTCCACTATGGCAGCGGAATCATAAACCCACCAGCTGGCTTTGGCATTGCTGTTCATTGGCGCTAGGGTTTGTCGTAATTCTGTGAAGCGCAGGACGCCATCAGTACGTACAATGTCTTGATGTTCACCTTGGTAGCGTAAACTAGCTAGGTGGCCGGAATCGATAGAATAGAAGCTTTGGCCCTTGGCTTGTAGCAAGAAGGGAGCAGGAGTGCGGCCTTCTTGTTGCATGCGCTCGATAATATAGTCGACGCCAATTTGATCCATTAATTCAAAAGGACCAAAGATCCAGTTGTAGCCTAGTTTCATGGCATCATCAACAGGTACTAGGTCATCGCCGACTTCTGGTAACAAATGAGCAGCGTAGTTAAGGGTGCTAGACAGCACACGCCAAGCAAATTGGCCATATACACTGTCATCTTGTAACAAGGCGGCAACACCTTCAGCCTCGGCTTGCATAGCCAGCGGCAACTGCAAGCGGTCTAAGGATGAATAGGTGTTGTTGCTTAGGTCCAATACCTCGCGACCATTATCGCCGTCACGGTAGAAACCTTTACCACCTTTGTTGCCGGTTTGACCATTGGCAATCATATCGGTCATCAAAGGTACAGGTTGTGCGTAAGCATGGAAGTCATCGTTGGCTGGCAAGATGGTTTCTAAGCTTTTGGCGACATCGGCCATCAGGTCGATACCGATCAAATCATACAGACCAAATACACCCGTCTTAGGGATACCCATGGGGCGACCAAAAATAGCATCGGCTTCAGCCGGAGATAAACCCAGTTTCACGGCTTCGTGCAAAGCACATTGGATGGCAAATACACCCACACGGTTGCCCAAAAATCCAGGTGTATCGGCACACACTACCACACCTTTGCCTAGGCGCTCTTCACAGAAAGCATCCAGAGTATCCATGATGTCTTGGCGTGTATGTTCGCCACGCACTAGCTCTAACAAACGCATAAAGCGTACAGGATTAAAGAAGTGGGTGATAGCAAAGCGCTCGCCAAAGGCCGCAGACATGCCTTTTGTCAACAAGCTAATTGGAATGGTGGAAGTGTTGGAGGTAATGATTACGTCATTGCCGGTCACCGCTTCGATGCGACGGTATAGATCTTGTTTGATGTCTAGACGCTCTACCACAGCTTCAGCAATCCAGTCGCAATCGGCCAACTGGTGGAAGTCATCACGGGTGTTACCAACGTGGATGCGCCCTTGGGCTTCTTTACTCATTAAACCTGGAGAGTCCGGGTTACTCAGGCGGTCTAAGCCGCGTTGGGCGACAGCATTGACGTCATCACCGTCGCTAGGTAGGTC
>CALKFY010000046.1 GCA_938084925.1 uncultured Pseudomonadales bacterium | reverse complement strand
TCCGTTAGGTACTCACTGTAATACTTAGTTAAATAGCCTGTGCTGCCTTATCGATGGCTGCTAAGGTAAAGTCTACATCTGCATCGGTCAAAGCTAGGTTAGGATACCACTTACCTGCCGATTTAAAGATGCCTTCTTGCCGTAATACCTTGTTAAAGGCGGCGGCTTTGCTGTTGTCACCGGTTAACACATCACGGTAGTTGCTGACCGCTTGGTCAGTAAATACTACTTCAAATAAGGTGCTATGGCCTACTACCTGATGGGCATGACCGGCTTTAGTGAGACTGTCGCTAATACCCTGCATTAGGCGTTCGCCAATGCTATACAGGCGCTCGTACTGGCCTTCACGTCTTAATATCTCCATGGTCTTTAAACCAGCAACAGAAGCCACAGGATTACCACTGAGGGTGCCTAGTTGCATCAACCAGCCGTTACCGGCTTTACTTAGGTCAAAGTGAGACATGATTTCTTCGCTACTGACGATAGCGGCAAGTGGGAAGCCACCACCAATGATCTTGCCCAAGGTAGTGATGTCAGGGGTGACGCCGTAAAGCTCCTGAGCACCGCCATAGGCAAAGCGGAAACCGGTCACGACTTCGTCAAAGATCAACAAAGTATCAAACTCGTCACATAGGTCGCGTAGTCCCTGCAAGAAACCGGGTGCTGGTGGCACGATGCGCTGCAAAGGCTCAACGATGATAGCGGCGATTTCGCCTTGATATTGCTCCATCAACTTGCGCGTGAACTCAAGGTCGTTGAAGCGTGAAATGAGCATGTTTTCTGCTACACCTGCAGGAATGCCAGCAGAGTCGGGTAGGGCTTTTGGTAGCTCTACGGCTACCTTAGGTGCCAAGCTCATTTGTGCTTCCGCAGACATGCCGTGGTAACCACCTTCAAACTTAAGGATCTTGTCCCGCTGTTTGTAAGCACGGGCTAGGCGCATGGCGTACATATCGGCTTCGCCGCCCGAGCTCACATAGCGTAGTTGTTCTGCACTCGGTACAGCCTTGATTATTTCTTCTGCTAGCTCAACGCCTGCCGCGTTGTTGGCAAAGAAGGTCATGCCCTTGTCCATTTGCTCATGGGCAGCGGCCAGTACTTCTGGGTGGCCGTGGCCTACTAGCATAGGCCCGGAGCCTATTAAATAGTCTAGGTATTCGTTGCCGTCTTCGTCCCATACGCGGGCACCTTTGCCTTCACGAATAATGATATTGCCAGGAAAGTTGCCAAAGGTGCCGGCCGGCAGCACCTTTTGCGCACGGTTGATGATGTCTTGTTGGCTCATGTTGTTATCCTTACTTATTTGATTAACCATCAACACGCGGTAAGGCGCTGGTTGGATCAAAGGGGGCATCAGCAAGGATGACGCCTTGGCGTGGTTGGCCAGCAAGAATTACTGTAACTTTTTGGCCCGGAACTGCTGCCTCTGGCTGCATGTAGGCAAAGGCTAGCACTGCGCCAAGGGTATGGCTGAAGGATACAGAAGCCGTGGTGCCGACATTTTGGCCATCAATCTGAATCGCTTCACCACCGTGGCCGTCTTCGACGCCATTGTCTTCAATGCTCAAGAAGGCGCTGGTCCACTTTAACGGTGCGTCCAATGCGGCTTGGGTAGCAGCTTTACCAACAAAGTCCTTATCCATGTTCACAAAACGCATAACATTGGCTTCTGGTAAGGTGACTTCGTTACTCAGTTCACCAGCCCCTGGGAAGGCTTTTTCCATACGCAGGGCGTTCATGGCAAAGGAACCGTAGTTGGCAATATTATAGTCTTGGCCCGCGGCCCAAAGGGCGGCGTAAATATCCGCCATGGCGCTAGCTTCGCCGTGGAATTCCCAACCTAGTTCACCGGCATAGGACATGCGTACTGCCCACACTTGGTGGCCGGCAATGGTGATGTAGCGAGCCGTCAACCAAGGGAAGTCGGCGTTGCTTAAACTATGTTCAGTACACTGGGCTAATACAGCACGGCTATTAGGGCCTTGCAAGGTTAGAGCATTCCAGCTGGTGGAATGGTTGCTAACGGTTATGTTTGCGCCTTGCTTGTTGTGCTTGCTTAAATGATCCAGCAAACGCTGTTCAAAAAAGGCCGCGCACACTAGGTAGTAGCTGTCTTCGGCAAACTTAACGATGGTGATTTCGGCCTCTACCCGGCCACGTTCGTTAAGTAGGTGGGTCAAGATAGCACCACCCTCACGCTTAGGCATATTGTTAGGAATCAAGCCATCTAGGAAGCGACGAGCGTCAGGGCCGGATACTTCTACCTTGGTAAAGGCGGATACGTCCATGATACCAACGCTTTCACGCACAGTTTTCACTTCCGCGCCAATAATGTCGTGCAGGCTAGAACGCTTAAAGGAATAGATATCCTTGGCTTCTACGCCTTGTGGAGCAAACCAGCGTGGACGCTCATGGCCATAGACTTCTTCAAATACTGCTCCTTGGCCTTTAAGTGTTTCGTACAAGGCGCTCGGTTTAATCGGACGGCCTGCCAAACGGTTAAAGTGCGGGAATGGGATTTCATGGCGTAGGCAGTAATCTTCCTTGGCCTTTTCAATTTGCCATTCTGGCTTGGCGTAGTCGCCGAAACGACGCGGGTCAAATTCACGCATGTTCAAATCGGCAGCGCCGTGTACCATCCACTTGGCTAGCTCACGCGTAAGGCCTGGGCCCCAGCCGATACCAATTTGTGTACCACAGCAGCACCAGTAGTTTTCTACGCCAGGAGCCGGGCCGATTAGCGGGTTGCCATCAGGTGGATGAGATATACCACCATGCACTTCGCGCTTGAGGCCTAGTTCGCCAAAGATGGGCATGCGTTCCATGGAGTTTTCCAACCAAGGCATGATGCGGTCATAGTCGGCTGTAAATAGGTGGTTTTCTGCTTCCCATGGGCATTCTTCTTCCCACACAGTATTGGGGTTTTCTTTTTCATAGATGCCGATCAAACCAGACTTCTGTTCCATACGGATGTAGCCAGACACTTGGGCGTCATCACGGATAACCGGCAGTTCTTGTTCGATGTCCATAAACTCAGGCACCGTATCGGTAACCAAGTAATGGTGAGTCATGGTGGTCATAGGTAGCTGCAAGCCACTCCATTCACCCATTTGGCGAGCGTAAGTTCCGCCCGCATTCACCACGTGTTCACAGGTGATATCACCTTGCTCGGTGCACACTTTCCATAAACCGTCATCTTGTTGTTTGATGTCCATGGCCCTGCATCGGCGAATGATTTTAACGCCTAGCTGGCGTGCGCCTGCGGCCATGGCCATGGTTGGTTGTGATGGGTCACAGTGGCCATCATCAGGTGTGTGCAAAGCGCCAAGAACACCGTCTAGATTGTAGTAGGGATGCAGTTCAGCAATACGTTCTGGGCCTACCAGTTCCATATTGAAGCCTAGGGCAGCGCCAACCGAAGTAGTGTGGCGTAGCCAGTCCATCTCATCTTCGGAATAAGCCAAACGCAAAGAGCCACAACCATGCCAAGAAATAGATTGGCCGGTTTCGGCTTCTAGGATCTCACTATAAAGCTTGATGTTGTAATCAACGCACTTACCTAAGGTGTAACTAGAAGTAGAGTGGGTGATTTGGCCGGCAGCGTGCCATGTAGAACCAGAGGTCAGTTCTGCCTTTTCTAGAAGCACGACATCGGTCCAGCCTTCATGAGCCAAATGGTAAGCAAGGCCACAGCCCATAATACCGCCGCCAACGACAACCACTTTTGCGTGAGATGGGAGCATTTTTCATCCTGTTTAAATCCATTGAGTTATAGCTAGACAGGTTAGTGGTGCGACTGTACACTTGTCAAACATGAATGGTACAAATGTACCTAAAGTTAGATGAAAAAACTCTATGGATGTTAACGAAACTTTAAATGTATTGACTCAACGCTTACCGGATCTGCCGTCTGAACTGCGTAAAGCTGGTACCTATCTGCTTGAAAATGCGGGGCTTATTGGCTTACAGTCGGCTCGTTCAATGGCCCGTGATGCCCAAGTAAAACCCAATACTTTGGTGCGCTTGTCAAAAGAGCTGGGTTTTAGTGGCTATGATCAGTTGCGCGAACCTTTCAAAGCACGCCTAGTCAATGCCTCTGACTCCTTTTCTGATCAGGTGACCGACCGTGCTGTGCATCTTCAGTCCATGCACGAAGTAGGGGATATGAGCAGCCTGCATCAACACATGGCCAATGCTTGTACCAACAACACGCAACAATTTTTTGATAACCATGATCATGAGTCGTTGCAAGCCGCAGCACAAACCGTATTGCAGGCTAGCTCCGTGTTTGTCTTGGGCGTGGGTATCGCCAATGTGTTCGCCAAGAACTTTGCCTATATTGCCAGCATGGCTATGGACAAGGTAATTGAGTTACCAAAAGAAGGTGCGTTGCCTATCGATGGTATGGCCCGCGCAAAAGCAGGGGATGTGTTGCTAGCTGTAACCTTTAAGCCCTATCGCCGTGAAGTGGTAGAGGCTGTAGCTGAGGCCCATAAACAAGGTGTTGAGGTAATCGGTATTTCCGATAGTCGTGCGGCCCCTCACTTAGCCAACGCCAAGCACCGTTTTGTGGTGCCAACAGAAACCCCTCAGTTTTTTACTTCTACTGTAGCCCTAATGGCGTTTATGGAAACCTTGGCTGCCTATATTATTGCGGCCAGCGATAGTGACGTGGTAGAAAGCATAGATCGCTTTCATCAGCGTCGACATGAGCTGGGCATTTATTTAACCGAACAAACCAACTAATCAATTTGGAGATCATCATGGATCAAGACTTATTTGAGCGCGGCCTAGAGCAACGCAAGGCCACCTTGGGCGCTGAGTACGTAGAAAACAATTTGGCAGCAGCCGATGACTTTACCCGTCCATTTCAAGAAGCCATGACAGCCTGGTGCTGGGGTTTCGGTTGGGGCGATGATGCCATTGATGCCAAGACGCGCTCTCTTATGAACCTGTCTATGATTGGTGCCTTGGGCAAGATGCATGAGTGGGAAGTGCACTGTAAGGGTGCCCTAAGCAATGGTTGTACCAAAGAAGAGATCCGCGCAGCCTGTCATATTGTTGGTATTTATTGCGGTGTGCCCCAGTCCTTGGAGTGCTTTCGTGTGGCACGCAAGGTACTGACTGAGGCGGGTGAGTTATAAATCAATGTCGGGGACTGGCTCTTATTTGAACGCGTAGCGGTCAAAAAGTGCCTGTCCCTTTATACGTAGCGGTCAAAAAGTGCCTGTCCCTTTATACGTGCCCCCTCAAAGCTACCCCTAAAATATACGAAAGGACAGGCACTTGCCTGCGGCAAAAGCCAGTCCCCTGAATAGAGTGCAGTTAAGCTTAAATATCCTTCACCAAGCGCAAAGCATCAAAGATCGCCGCGTGGGTATTGCGCGCGGCTACGGCATCACCAATACGGAACAACTGATACTTACCTTCTGCGTTGCGTACCACGGTTTGAGGCTTGCCATTGATAAAGGCGTCTTGATCCAGTTCACCACCGTTACTTGATGCATCACGTAGGTCAAAATAGATATCATCCAAAGGCAAGGTGCCGTGGTTGATCACTAGTTGGTCTACCATACGGTGTTTGCCAATGCTGCCATAATCGCTGCTCAAGCTTACTTTGATTTGTCCGTCTACCTTCTCTGCCTTGTCGGCACGGTAGGTCACCGTAAAGGTGACGTCTTGATCTTGCAGTGAGCGCATATAAGGCACTAGGTTCATGGCCATGATGTCCGGAGAAAAGCTGCGGTCAGGGGTCATGATTTCTAGCTTGGCACCACTGTTAGCAATCACTTCGGCTGCTTGTAGAGCAGGGTGATCACCAGCGTCATCAAAGATGAGTACGTTGTTGCCGGGTTTCACATCACCAGAAAGAATATCCCAAGATGACACCACTAGGTCATTGCCTTGGCTGAGTACGTCCGTATGAGGCATACCACCTGTAGCAATGATGACTACGTCTGGATCTAAGGCTTGCACGTCCACCGCTTCGGCCCAGGTATTAAAGCGCAAGTCCACATCACGGGCCATACACTGAGCCATGCGCCATTCAATAATAGACATCATTTCATGACGGCGCGGGGTTTGTGCTGTAAGACGTACCTGGCCACCAGGCTCGGATGCGGCTTCTAAAACGATTACCTCGTGGCCACGTTCTGCCGCTACACGAGCCGCTTCTAGGCCGCCAGGGCCTGCACCAACAATAACTATGCGCTTGCGCACTTCGGCGGGTGGGATATCGTGGGGCATAGATAGCTCACGACCAGTTGCTGCGTTGTGCATGCAAAAGGCATCGCCTGCTTGATAGATACGGTCTAGGCAATAGTTGGCACCTACGCACGGGCGAATGTCGTCTTCGCGGCCTGCCATGATTTTGCGCACTATGTGTGGGTCGGCCATGTGAGCGCGAGTCATGCCCACCATGTCTAGCTTGCCTTCTGCTATAGCGTGGCGCGCAGTCGCTACGTCGGGAATCTTGGCAGCATGGAAAGTTGGGAAGCCAGTAGCTTCACGTACGGCGCCGGCAAAGTCTAGATGAGGAGAGTTTTGCATACCCATTACTGGGATAACATCGGTTAAGGCTGGGTCCGTATCGATACGCCCTCGAATAACGTTCAAGAAGTCTACTTGGCCACTATCACGCAAAATCTTGGAAATTTCCAAACCTTCATCAGGGGTTAGGCCGCCCTTGAAGGCTTCGTCGGCGGTGTAGCGTACACCCACGATGAATTCGCTGCCGACACGGGCACGAATGGCATCCAGCACCTCCATGGTGAAGCGTAAACGGTTTTGCAGGCTGCCGCCATAGGGCCCTTCTAGGGTATTAGTGAGCGGCGACCAAAACTGATCCATCAAGTGACCATAGGCCTGTAATTCAATGCCATCCATACCTGCTGCGTACATGCGCTCCGCCGCATCGGCATAGTCGCGGATAATACGTTCGATATCCCAGTTTTCTACCTGCTTTGGAAAAGCACGGTGGGAGGCTTCACGGTGATGGGAAGCAGACACAGCGGGTAGCCAGTCACCCTTGGCCCAACCTGTACGGCGGCCTAGGTGCGTGAGTTGAATCATCACCGCGCAATCATGCTCATGACAAGCATCGACTACGTCCTTTAGATAGGGTACTACCTCATCCTTGTAGGCCAAGATATTGTTGAATACCGGTGGGCTGTCTTTGGCAACAGTGGCAGAACCTGCCGTCATAACCATGGCCACGCCGGCTTTGGCGCGCTCTTGGTGGTAGGCGCGGTAGCGTGCCTTAGGCATGCCATCCTCTGGATAGGCCGGTTCATGAGAGGTGGTCATGATGCGATTTTTAAGAGTCAGATGTTTTAGCTGATAGGGCTGCAATAAGGGATCATTTGACGCCATGTCATGCTCCAGAGAATTAGGTTTATATGAATAGATACTATTCTGGCATGGTGCAATACTTGCTCAATGCCTGCAAATGATTTATTTTTCTGTTTTGCATGATTTTATGTTATATGAAAATTGTCATTACTAGAGACCCGATGTCATGGCGTCATTAAAGCAAAAATTACCGCCATTAGGCAGTTTGCTGGCATTTGAAGCGGCCGCACGTAAGCTCAGTTTTACCCAAGCTGGTGAGGAACTTTTTGTTACGCAAACGGCGATTAGTCGCCAAATTAGGCAGCTAGAGGAATATTTGGGCACCCCTGTGTTTGAGCGTGGGCATCGCCAAGTGACACTCACGCCAGCAGGGCAGAGCTTGTTGCAATCGGTTACCTTGGGCATGGAGCATATGGCCAGTACCGTCACGCAAATTCGTGAACATAGTCATGTGGGTCCTATGACTATTGCTTCTACCATTGCTATTTCTTCCCTTTGGCTAAACCGTCGTTTGACGGACTTTCGCCAACAAAACCCCGATATGGATGTGCGCATTCTAGCCACTGACAAGGATGTGGATTTACACCGTGACGGTGTGGATTTGGCTATTGGCTGTGGTGATTATGATGAACATAGTGAAGTGAAAGCGCACTTCTTATTTACTGATGAAGTGTTTCCAGTATGCAGTCCTGATTTCCTTGCCAAGCACGGTGCAATTAATAGTGCGGAAGATCTACTGGCGTGTGAACTGCTGCATCTGGACGAAGAACACTGGCAAGGTTTGAGTTGGGATGCTATTGATTGGCCTCTTTGGTTTGCAAGCCAGGGTCATGACACCTTGGCTATACAGCAAGGTATGCGGGTCAACAACTACCCATTGTTGGTGCAAATGGCGGAAGCTGGACAGGGCGTTGCTCTAGGATGGCGTCACCTAGTTGCTGAGTCTATGGGTAGGGGGAGTCTGGTTAAGCCTATAGAGGCTTCTTACATAAGCCGCCGTGGCTATTACCTTATCGAATCCCGTAAGCGTGCCTTGCGTCCAGAGGCAGAGATTTTAAAGCAGTGGTTGTTATTGCAGTATGCTGATTAGCATCTACTTGGGACAGGCACTTTTTGATCGCTTCGCTCTCAAATAAGAGCCAGTCCCTTCAGTCAGTAAGACCCCTCAATCACTTAATCAAGCCTAAAGGGACAGGCACTTTTTGATCGCTTCGCTCTCAAATAAGAGCCAGTCCCCGAAGTTCCCTACTATGCGGCTACACAATTTCTGACCTACAAGTCACCCTTGTAATTTATTAGACGATTGGTCTAATATTGTTTGCATGAATCAAATTGCCCCTAAGCGTGGTCGTGGCCGACCACCCAAAACCGATCAACATCAGCGCGAAACGCGTGAGCGTCTGCTGCGTGCCGGTATTGAATTGCTGACGGAGCACGGCTTTGCCAGTCTCGGTCTGGAACGTATATTAAAGCAAGTAGGGGTACCCAAAGGTTCCTTTTATCATTACTTCTCTAGCAAAGACGATTTCGCTCAACAGGTTGTAGCCGGTTACGGCGATTACTTTGCCGCCAAGCTGGATCGCTGGTTATTAAATACTGAACGTGCACCTTTGCAGCGTTTAATGGACTTTGTAGAAGATGGTAAGCAAGGCCTTACGCGTTACCAGTTTAAACGCGGCTGTTTGGTCGGCAACATGGGGCAAGAACTAGCCGCTAGCCACCCTCACTTACGCGAGCAGCTAGAAGCCGTATTCGTAGATTGGCAAAACCGAGTTGCACAGTGTTTGTTGGCTGCCCAAGCTGCCAATGAAATATCAGAAGATGCGGACTGCCAGGCCTTGGCAGAGTTTTTTTGGATTGGGTGGGAGGGGGCTATCTTGCGCGCCAAGTTAAGTCAAAACCTTGCCCCCATTGAATTGTTTAGCAGTATGTATTTTTCCGGCCTCACGGGCCGTACCTAGAATGACAAGTAAAAGGATCACTAACATGAAAGCTATTTTGATTAATAAAGATGACGACGGTTACCGCGCGGCATTAACCAGCGTTGATGAACAACAATTGCCAGAAGGTGATGTGACACTAAAAGTGGATTATTCTACTTTGAACTTTAAAGACAGCTTGGCCATTACTGGCAAGTCGCCAGTGGTACGTAGTTTCCCTATGGTGCCTGGTATTGATGCTGCTGGCGTTGTAGAAACGTCTGCTCATCCTGATTTTAAAGCTGGTGATCGTGTGATCCTCAACGGCTTTGGTGTGGGTGAAGGTCATTGGGGTTGCTTGGCAGAAAAAGCCAGTCTTAAGGGGGATTGGCTGGTGCCTATGCCTGACGCTTTTACTAGCAAACAAGCTATGGCCATTGGTACCGCAGGCTACACGGCCATGTTGTGTGTACTTGCTTTAGAAAAGAATGGCGTAACACCCGAGCAAGGCGAAATTCTAGTCACCGGTGCAGCGGGTGGTGTGGGTAGTGTGGCTATTGCCTTGCTAGCTAAACTGGGCTTTACCGTGGTAGCGTCTAGCGGCCGCCCTGAAGAAGCAGAATACCTAAAAAGCCTAGGTGCTAGTGAAGTGATCGATCGTACTGAACTAAGTGAAAAGGGTCGTCCTCTAGGTAGAGAGCGCTGGGCCGGTGTCGTAGACGCTGTAGGTAGCCATACCTTGGCTAACGCCTGTGCTACTACTAAGTATGGCGGCACCGTTGCAGCTTGTGGTTTAGCGCAAGGCTTTGACCTGCCAGCTACAGTGATGCCGTTTATCTTACGTGGTGTGACCTTGGCAGGTATCGATAGTGTTTACCGCCCTAAGGCTGATCGTATTGAAGCATGGCAGCGTTTGGCTCAAGACTTAGATATTAGCAAGATCGAAGCCATTATGACCGAAATTAATCTAGATCAAGCCATTGATGTGGCCAATCAACAAATGGCGGGCCAAGTACGTGGCCGTTATGTTGTTAACGT
>CALKFY010000045.1 GCA_938084925.1 uncultured Pseudomonadales bacterium | reverse complement strand
AAGGTACAAAGTGGCTATAGCAGTATCTGGTTTGATAGCCCGCAACTACCATGGTCTGATGACCAAGCTTGTGCACAACAACTATTTGCCGATCTACAACACCCTGTACGCTGCATTAAGGCCAGCTGGCAAGAAGGCGATGAGCCTGATCAGTGGTTACACATTGATGCCGATGGTGAGCAAGTAGTTAATTGGGCATAGGACTCACGCCACAAACCTTTTATTGAACTAAACTCCTTGTAGGTGCAATTTGCCAAGGAGTAGCTCAATGGACTACACTAAAGACCTGTTATTCGAATGGGACGAAAAGAAAAGTCAGAATTGCTTCAAGCTCAGAGGATTAAATTTCCAACTGGCTACCGAAGCCTTCCATGATCCAATGCGCATTATTATTGAAGACGAAAGATTTACATACGCAGAACAGCGCTGGCTCTGCTATGGAAAAATCAACAATCGTCTCCACTGTGTGGTTTTCACCTTACGAGACAAAAGAATACGAATAATTTCAGCCAGAAAAGCCAATCGAAGAGAGGCTAGAAAGTTATGACTACTACCTATTTCACGTTAAAGCCCGGTCAACCTAGCAACGGAAAAACCGACCTAGAAAAATTCGATGCTACAACGGAAGAAGACATTGCCCGCCAAATTGCAGAGGATGACGAAGAAGCCCGCCAAGACGCTATAGCCTATGTGCGTGGAGTGCGCCTTAAGCTAGGCCTGAGCCAAGCTCAATTTGCTGACCATCTGAAGGTCTCTATCACTACTATACGTAACTGGGAACAAGGCAAACGCTTCCCTAGCGGTGCCGTAAGAACCTTATACCGTATTTTAGATCGTGCCCCAGAGGCCAGCTTAGCCGCGCTGCAAGCCGATATGGATGAAGCAGCGGCTTAATTACCACTGCTCATTTTTTGAAAGTCACTAATCGCCAACCTAGCCTGATTAAAAAAGCGCTCTTGGCGCACATAGGAACCTGGTTCTTCAATACGCGGCACTATCCAGCCCACATAGGTGAATGCCCGTAACATGGTAAACAAAGGCAAATACTGCCACTGCAATGTGCGTATGCGCTCATAGCCTTCAATAAAGGCTGCCTGCAAAGCGTCGGCATCGTTTTCTTGCCAGTTTTTACTTAGGGTAGTGGCCACATCAAATAGGCGATAACCAAAGCCACTGTCATCAAAGTCGATAAGCTGCAAACCATCTTCTGCAATCAGAATGTTCTCGCGTACCAAATCAGCGTGAATCAAACCGTAATCCAACTCTTCGCTTTGCAGAATTTGCAGGGCTTGCTCACGCGCTGCATTGATGTCAGAACGCAGGTCTTCAGGTAAATTCGAATTTTCCCAAAAGCGGCCCCACAAAGGCTGTTCGCCTAGCAGGCCTTGTTGGTCCCACCCCATTCTTTCAAAGCCGATAGGACGCTGCCAAGTATCCGCTTGCTCGTGCAGTCGCGCCATGGTTTCGCCAATGGCAGCAAAGGTAGCATAGCGATCATCAAGCTCAAGGGCAGTGCCTGTTTGCCCCATGGGACAGCCATACAACCACGTTAACAGATCTATATGGAAACCTTCACGCTCCACCAATAGCTCGACTTGTTGTGTAGCAATAGGCGTAGGCACCTGAATCCCCACTTGCGCCAAACTATGCATCCAAGCCAATTCGGAGGCCATGGCAGCGGGTGTTTGATAACCGGGACGATGCAGACGCAAGGCGTACTGAACACCTTCGTAGCTCACCTTAAAAACGGCGTTCTCTCGTTGCGCTACAAGATGTAGGTCCGCGCCTTCAAGGCCCCACAAGGGCAAGGCACGGGTCGCTACATCTATCAGATGCTGAGTGTCCTTCACGAACGTAGCTCCAGCTTAGACAAGACCTTGTCCAAGGTACCTAGCATGATATCCGCGTGCTGTTTTTGAAATTGTAGGTTAGGACGAATCTTCAAAGCATTGTAATGAATACCCAAGAAGTTAAGAATCACGCCTTCTTCACGCATAGCGTTGGCTATTTGCTTAGTGAAAGCAGTCGCAGGCTCTTTAGTTGCTCTGTCCAGCACCATTTCGGCACCAAAAAACATACCCGAACCACGCACATCACCAATGCATATATGCTTATCAGATAGGGCTTGCAAACGAGCACGGGCGTAATCACCGACTTCTTTGGCTTGTTGCATCAAACCTTCTTCGGCAATCACATCCAAAACTGCTTCGGCAGCCGCACAGGAAACAGGATTACCACCAAAGGTATTAAAATAACGGAAGCACTCACGAAACTGGGTCATGATATCCAGACTTGTCACCAAACCAGCCACAGGATGGCCATTCCCCATAGGCTTACCCAAGGTAACAATATCCGGCAAGATACCCACCTTTTGGTGGCCCCACATATGGGTGCCAATACGGCCAAAGCCTGGCTGTACTTCGTCGGCAATTAATACACCACCAGCGGCTTTTACAGCGGCGACAGTTTCATCTAAAAAGCCCGGCTCCATAGTTGGGAAGCCTTCGTTACCAAAAAAGGGACAAATAATCAGACCGGCAAAGCCATGTTCGCTGGCTTCTAGTTCGGCAATTTTCAGTTTTACCTGTTCTGCAAAAGCCTGCCCGAGAGTTTGACCTTCTTTAAGACCACCTTGCCAATAGGCAGGACGGTAGCTATCTGGTGCTGGCACAAAACGCACATGGGAACCATCACCCAAATGAGAGGTATTGGTATTGGATAACTTGGCCACCATAGTGGTGTTGCCATGATAGGTATGATCCGTAGCAATCATGCCGCGGTTGCCCGTCACGGCTTCTGCCATGCGCAGGGCTATATCATTGGCTTCAGAACCCGAACAGGTCATGATGGCGGTATTTAACGGTTCAGCAAAGGTAGCTGTGAGCTTTTCCACATAGCGAGTAATACCTTCATGCAGATAACGGGTATGAGTATTAAGCGTACTGGCTTGCTGACAAATAGCTTCCACTACTTTGGGATGGCAGTGACCAACGTGAGGTACGTTGTTATAGCAATCTAAATATTTACGTCCATCAGCATCCCATAACCATACACCTTCACCTTTTACAAAATGCACGGGATCGTTATAGAAAGTAGAGACGTTTGGACCCAATAGACGGGCACGATCAGCAAGTATTTGGGCGTTATTTTTCAACTAATTGACTCCTTAAAAGTCTAGCACTTTGGGGTCTGAGGGCCTGCCCCATGAGCGAAGCGAGTGCCTTGGGTACCCCAAAGTGCCAGACTATCTTTACAATTAGGCTTTGGGGACGATACCTTGGGCAACCCAGTCATCAAACACACGCAACGCAGTTTCGACAAACAGGTCATCGTTGATGTGTGCATCTAAACTGCTTAGTTGTACTTTGCCATTAGGTAGCAAGGTTTCAATTTCATTTACGAAAGCAGCTAGGCCCTCTGGGTCATGCAAGTCGTTACCTTCGCGGTCCCATTCTTCAATACCATGACGCGGCATGATGAAGTGCACTGGCGCCGTTGCTTCGCTTAAACGCGCGACAAATTCTCGCGCATGGCTACGACGCTCTTCTGGCGTACTCACCAAGCAATGAATCAAACGGTTGTGTTCATGGGCTGGGCGATCTGGGTGCATGGCTTGTACATTCTGCCAGCCTGGGAAGTCCAACAAATCTACACTACCAGGGGCTACTAATTGAGGGATGCCTGCGGCACCGGCGCTAGTTAAACGGTTAGCACCAGAGTTGATGGCCGAACCAGCTATGTAATTGCATACTTCTTGCAAACAGAAGTCCATGACACAGGCAAATTGTTTTTGTGAAGCAAGATTTTCAAAGGCCATGCCCCCCATACCCGTAGAGTGAAATACAACTAAGTCATAGCCACGTGCTTCTAGGGCAGGCTTTAAGGCTTTCATGTACTTCAAACACGAAGAACCCAAGCTAGTCATACCCACCATAGGGCGGTCGTCTGCTGGTGGCTCAACAGCGCGTGCAGCACCCAACACAGCACCAGCGGCTTGGCTTAGGGAAGACTTACAAATAGAGTTAAGGCCATACAAACCACCAGACCATAAGATCATTTGAATATCGGCAGACAAACGCTCTGCTGGAATCATATGAGAGAAAGAAACCGTGGAAACAATATACTTAGGCACACCCATTGGCAGTGCTTGGCAAACATCCAAAGCCAAGTCTGTACCCATGCTACCACCCAAGATCACCACGCCATCAAAGTCACCAGCCGCAAAGCGCTGAGTCACTAAAGCAACGGCACCTTCTGCCATAATTTGCATAGCCACGTTTTCGTCACCACTGTCGATAGCTGTTTGAATGCTACTACCGCCCGCTTCGGCTACGTCATGTTTGCTAATATCAGTGGACTTTTCAGGATCGCCTAAAACACTGACATCCATAGTAAGCACACCGCCATTTTGGCGATGGATACGCTGCGCCATGTATTCCAATTCAGCATTTTTAGTATCGTAAGTACCAATGATAAGTATCGTTTTATCAGCCATGATTATCTCTTGTTAAATTTGTCTACCTTGTGGGTCGGGTTTCAACCCGACTTGTCAGACTTTAACCCAGCTTGTCGGCCTGAAGTCTGACCTACAACTTGATCCAGGCGGTTTTTAAGTCGTAATACTTCTCAAACGCATGCATGCTCTTGTCGTGTCCATTACCAGATTGCTTCACGCCACCTAATGGTACCGTGTTGTCAGAACCACCATAGGTATTAATATGCATCAAGCCGGTTTTCACTGCGCGTACCATGCGGTGTGCACGGCCTAAGTCACTGGTCCAAGCGGCACCAGACAAACCAAATTCGCTATCATTAGCAATAGCAATGGCTTCTGCTTCGTCCTTAAAGGCAATCACACCTAGTACTGGACCAAACACTTCTGCTTGGGCTAGGTTATGATGGGATTCTACGCCAGTTATCACAGTCGGTGACATATAATAGCCGCCTGTTTCTTCTAATACGCGCTCGCCACCAGTAACGATCTTGCCACCTTCGGCCACAGCCTTTTCTACAAAATCTAGGTTGCCGTTCAACTGGCCCATGGAGTTGATAGCACCCACGTGAGAAGACAGTGATAGTGGATCGCCTATTTGCATAGCCTTGGCATGCTTGGCCACTAGCGCTACAAACTCGTCATGAATGCTTGCCTCAACCAACAAGCGTGAACCTGAAATACAAATTTGGCCAGAGTTGCGGAAGATAGCAGAGGCCGCACCTTTGGCTGCTTCTTCCAAATTAGGTGCATCGGCAAACACGATATTCGCCGACTTGCCACCCAATTCTAAATACACACGCTTCAGATTGGAACGTGCTGAATATTCCAGCAAACGACGGCCTGTGGTACCCGAACCAGTAAATACCAGTACGTCTACGTCCATGGACATAGCTAGCTCTTCACCTACTTCAGAGCCCTTACCAGTTACCACGTTTAGTACACCTGCTGGCACACCTGCTTCTTGTGCTAACGCGGCCAGACGCAACATAGTCAAAGACGCTTCTTCGGCAGGCTTAACTACGATGGAGTTGCCCATGGCCAAGGCTGGAGCTATTTTCCAAGCACCAATCATGAGTGGCATATTCCAAGGAATAATAGCACCGACAACGCCAACGGCCTCTTTTTGCACCATGGCTAAAAAGCCTGGATCAGTGGGTGTCACTTCGCCGTATACCTTATCTAAAGCTTCGGCATAATAACGAAAGGTTCCTGCACAGGAGCCTGGCTCAGCCTTAATAGCCAAACCAATTTCCGTACCATTGTCACGCACGCCTAATACAGCTAGTTCTAGCGCATTTTCTTGTATCAGATCAGCCAGCTTGTGCAATACCGCCTTGCGAGCAGCAGGCGCTAAGTCAGCCCAGCGGCCGTCATCAAAAGAGGTACGGGCCGTGGCAATGGCATCTTGCATGTCTGCACGACTTGCGCGCTCGGTCGTGGTAATTACGCTACCATCAATGGGAGATACTACGTCGTTCTTAGAACCCGTACCTTCCACCCACTCACCATTGATAAATAGCTTTTGTGGGGCAATAGTCTGCTGACGTAAAATGTCGATTTGTTCTTGTTGCATTAGCTTGTCCCTATTGCTCAATTATATTCGGCTGGTTGACGATGGGCGCGCCACCAAACATAGAAATTAACTACCAAAATGATCACGATTAAGACAAAGATAGTGAAAGAAATTGGACGGTTGATAAAGTCGGTAAAACCCTCTACTCGAGCCAATCCTGCACGAAACTTTTGTTCCATTATGCTGCCCAAAACCATGCCTAGAATAATCGGCACAATGGGCAAGTTGAGACGTTTTAGCACATAACCAAATAACCCAAAGACAGCACAAATAACGCAATCCACCATAGAATTTCGTAATGAATAGACACCGACAAAGGACAAGCCTAATATCGACAAACCTAGGAAACGTTGCGGAATTTGAATAATACGCAGCAGCTGGCGCGTCGCCAAGGTTAAGAAAATCATGATTAAAATATTGACCACAAACAAGCTTGCATACAAGCCATAGACAAATTCAGCATGCTGCACAAATAGATTGGGGCCCGGAACAATTGAATGTACATAGAACACCGACAGCATCATCGCCGTTAAAGCTTCACCTGGAATACCAAGTGCTAATAAAGGAATCATAGCTGCAGCAGGCACGGCATTGTTGGCAGCTTCCGAGGCAATAATCCCCTCTGGGGCCCCCTTACCAAAACGCTCGGGTTTTTTAGACATGCTATTGGCAATATTATAGGAGAAAAATTGCGCCAGAAACTCGCCTACTCCAGGAATGATGCCCATGATGACGCCAAAGGAGGCAGAGATCAGGGCTTGCAGCTTGTATTTCCACAGGTCAAAAAAACCTTCGCGCTTACTTTCGCCTTTCAAATCCGGCATATCTACCTTTTCATCTTTGCCAAGCAGCAGCACAAAAGCCTGAGACATAGCAAACAAACCCAGTAGCACAGTGATCAAATCAACCCCTGAACGCAGCCAGCCTTGGCCAAAAGTAAAGCGCGAACTATAGCGAATACTTTCCATACCGATGGTGGCAATAAAGATGCCTAAGAACACCAACAACCCTGCCATCAAGGATTCGCCACGGTGAGATACAATGACCAACACCAAGCCCAGCACAGCAGCCATAAAGATATCTCGCGACCCAAAAAGGGGGGCGATTTGGGCAATAAAACCGGTCATTAAGATAAGGCAGATAACGGAGAAAATACCACCAAAGAAAGAAGACCAATAAGCCAATGTCAAAGCACGTCGTGCTCTGCCTTGTTGGGTCATGCTGTAACCATCATAGGTGGTTAACGCGTTGACTGGGGTACCTGGCGTATTAATAAGAATGGCAGGTATCGATCCGCCATACATGGAGGCCCCATATATACCAATAAGTACGGTGATGCCCACTATGGGGTCCAAGCTATAGGTTGCCGGTAGCAATATAGCAATTGCTACCGCCGGTCCCACTCCAGGGATAGCACCAATAATAACCCCACCAATAGATCCAACTAACAAGGCTGCCCACACATCAAGGCGGGTAAATATCTCTAAACTATTGAGCAACAGTTCCATAACGTAAGCCTTATTAGAGGTATAAGATAAAGAAATTGGCAAGTTCACGAGGTAACATTTCGTACCACATGCCTGCGCCAATCTTTACTTGTAAAGTAGATTTGAATATCACCACCACCAATACCGCAATAAAGACGGCAATGGCATACATTTTTTTGCTACGGTAGCCAGCTCGAAACGTCATCAACACAAAAAACGTCACTGTAGCAAACAGGTAGCCTAGCACTGGTACCAAAAACACATAGGTCAAAAAATAGCCCACGTACTCAAACGGCCGCAACCACTCAAGCATCTCCTGGAACTCTTCCCCTACTGGGGCTTGTTCACACCGTACCCGACGCCAAACTGCAATGGCATAAGCGCAGGAGAAAAACAATAATCCGCTGATCGCCATAGACGGCCAAAAACGCGGTTGTTTTAATAAGGCCAAACCATTAAACCACTTGGTTTCTTGGGGTATGGAGAACATTAAAAAACCACTGATAATTACCAGAATAATAGCAAAAGCTAGATCACCGGCATGGTAATGTGAACGATTCATAATGAACCTTTAAAGTCTAAATGAAGACGGGAATATGCGGCAACAGCCTATACTGTTGCCGTATTGGGCAGATATTGAACCCGTGCTGGACTCAATAGACCTTATATTGTTTACTCGGTCAAGCCTGCAATGGTCACCATGGTGGCACGATCAGATTCAATCTGTGCTGCAGCTGTATCAGCGTCCATCCAGTAAACCAAAGCACCGGTATCGGCGGCTAGTTTCTGAGCACGATCACTCATTACCGTTTTCTTAGCCGAAGCAATCAAGGTTTGCTTCACTTCATCAGATGTGCCCTTGGTGACAAACAAACCGTTCCAAAGGCCCATGTTCAAGCTAGGCACAACTTCACCCATTGTTGGTACATCTGGGATATTGGCAATTCGCTCGTTGGTGATGGAAGCTAGCACCTTGACTTGATCAAGACATGGCAAGATCAACTGGATAGTGGTGTTAATAACATCAGCATCACCAGAAGCTAGGGTATTACAATCCAACATATCAAAAGCAGCATCCGAACCCCACTCAAAGCCAAGGGCCGAAGCAGCAGCTAGCGACACCTGGGTTGGCGACAATGGCGCACCAAAATGCCCCAAAGCCAAATCGTTGGATTTAGCATGGGCTGCCAATTCTTGCATATTGCTGTATGGCGCATCACCTGCTGCAGCTAGTACAAACGGATAGGTCAAGAAAATACCTAATGGCTCAAACGTATCCTTATCTAAGCCATCGATGCCCAATTCAGGACCCACAACCGGTACACCAATAACAAAGGAACCAACGGTGGAACCATCGTTAGGGGCACTCGCCACTTCCATGGCACCAGGGAATGGACCACCGCCGCCACCTGGTTTATTTACTACTGCCGCAGCGACCCCGTGAGTGGACTGAAAATCTTCTGCGATCATACGCGTAAGAATGTCTTCTAGATCACCTGGTGGAAATGGCACGACAAAAGAAACTGGCTTATTTGGGTAGTCTGCCACAGCAACACTACTCATTAGGCCGAAGGCAACTACCGCGGCTGTATTCAAAATTTTGCGCATAACGCTCTCCTAAACATTGTTTTTATGCCCGTTAAATTAGTTAACATATTATGTTTCGTTTCAATATATGAACCAACGGTTTAAAAATATTTGCATAAAGGGTACACTTGTGTCAATAATAAAGAACAAATTAACTGTCTCGGTCACAAAGTTGCCAGGCACGATTAAGAAAAAGAGAATGCGCCAAAACGCATAAACTTTGGAGAGATATTCGTGAGCACCATTATCAAAGCGCTCGACATATTGGATTTATTTTCCCCGGCTCAGCCAGCCTTAGGCTTGTCGGAAGCCGCCCGTCTATTAGGTCGAGACAAAGCCAGCGTATTACGCCATCTATCCGCCTTGGAAGAAAAAGGCATGGTGGAACAAGACAGTAAAACCAAGCAATATCATCTAGGCCCAGCTTTGAGTCGTCTTGCCATGGTGCGTGAACAAACCGCCCCCGCCAACCATTCCATCGTCAACGTGGTACGTCAACTCGCCAAAGATTCTGGTGAAACTACCCATTTGTCTCGCTACAGCAACGGCCGCCTCGTACAAGGTAAGGTTATCGACGCGCCTTCACGGGGTGGTATTCGTGTGCAAATTGATCCCGCAGAAGAACTACCACTGCATGCTACGGCCTCAGGTATTGCCTTCTTGTCTTCCTGTCGTACAGCCACACGCGAGCAGGCCTTGGCGAGGCCATTAACCTGTTACACACCGAGCACACCAACCAGCCGAGAAGCGGTTCTACAACAGGTAGAAACGGCCCGTATTCAGGGTTATGCCATAGGCGATGGCGCCTACGAATCAGGGGCTGTCGGCATCGCCGCCACAGTTTTCAATGCCACTGGTGAAGCGTGCGGTGCTATTTCTGTCGCCTCACCAGCAGCATCACTTAATGACACTCGTAAACGAGAAATCATTGCCTTGGTATTAGAAGCTGCACGCCAAATTTCTTGGCACCAAGGCGCACCGCAACACGTTATTTCTCAATTTGACACAAGGATTGCTGCAGCATGAGTGCGCAAGCATTAGTTTTGGACTTTGGCGGCGTAATCAGTCGCACACTATTTGAAACCCATAGCCTTACAGAAGAAGCCCTTGGTTTGCCAACTGGCAGCCTAACTTGGCAAGGGCCTTTTGATCCAAGCAGTGACGACTTATGGCGTGCTATGCAAGCCGACGAAATCAGCGAACGTGACTACTGGATGACGCGTACTGTGGAGACCGGCAAATTAATTGGCCAAGACTGGACCAGCATGCAAGAGTTTGTCATTGCCTCACGCGGTGCCGACCCACTACCGGTGATTCGTCCTGAATTTTTAGATGCCATTGCCAAAATCAAAGCCGCTGGTTTTCGCTTGGCCATCTTGTCTAACGAATTAGATTTATTTTATGGTGCTGACTTCCGCAAAAAATTGCCTTTCTTGCAGGATTTTGAGGTTATTGTCGATGCCACCTATACCAAAATTCTGAAGCCAGACCCTCGTGCCTACGAGGACGTGTTACAGCAATTAAACCTAGCCCCTGAACAATGTGTATTTGTTGACGACCAACTGCGTAACGTTAACGGTTCCATTGCCTGTGGCCTAAAAACCGTTCACTTCGATGTTTGCAACCCCCAAGCAAGCTACGCCGAAGCCCTTGAATACTTTGAACTGTGAGATCCAACATGAGCAATAAAGATTTTATAAAAGCCGAAAACGCCCAACACATGTGGCACCCTATGGGCCACCCCGCCGCCCTACGTGCCAATCAACCTAAGGTGATATCCGAAGCCGAGGGCGTAAACATTCGCGACATCGACGGCAATTGGATGATCGACGGTGTTGGCGGTTTATGGAACGTAAACCTAGGTTATTCTTGTGATCCTATCAAACAGGCTATCAGCGATCAGCTTACCAAGATGCCTTATTACTCTGGCTTTGCTGGCACCTCTAACGAGCCAGCTGTGGAGCTGTCTTATGAGCTTGCTCAGTTCTTTGCGGAAGATGGCCTTACCCGCGCCTTTTTCACCTCTGGCGGGTCGGATTCTGTTGAATCCTGTTTGCGCCTTGCTCGTCAGTACCACAAGGTGCGTGGCGAAACTGGCCGTACCAAGTTTATGTCTTTGAAGTTAGGTTATCATGGCACCCACTTTGGCGGTGCATCGGTTAACGGCAACGCCCGTTTCCGTACTGCCTATGAGCCATTGCTACCAGGCTGTTTCCACCTGCCAGCACCCCACGTATACCGCAACCCATTCAACGAAAGTAACCCAGAGAAGCTAGCCCAGCTTTGCTTGGCTGCCGCCGAAGAAGAAATCAAATTCCAAGACCCAAACACCGTAGCGGCGTTTATCATGGAACCAATCATCGGCGCTGGTGGCATCATCCCAATGCCCCCTAGCTACATCGTAGGCATGCGTGAAATGTGCACCCGTTACGGCATCTTATTTATTGCTGACGAAGTCATCACCGCCTTTGGCCGTACTGGCTCTTGGTCGGGTTGTCGTCATTACGGTATCCAACCAGACATGATGTCTACGGCCAAAGCAATCACCTGTGGTTATTTCCCATTTGGTGCTGCTATGATGTCGGCACAGGTACAAGAAGTATTCGAAGGCAACAACGACGCCATCGGCTCCATTGGCCACGGTTACACCTATTCCGGCCACCCTGTAGGCGCCGCCGCGGCCCTAGCTTGTTTAGCCGAAACCAAGCGTTTGAAGGTGAACGAAAACGCTGCTGTACGTGGCAACCAAGTATTTAAGGGCCTGCAAGCCCTACAAGCCAAATATGAAGTCGTTGGCGATGTGCGTGGTGGCGAAGGCCTGATGAGCTGTATGGAATTGGTAGCCGATCGTGATACCAAGACGCCACTAGATCCAGCCATTGGCAAGAAATTTGGCAAAATCTGTAACGACAATGGTGTTATGGTACGTGTTGCTGGTCACTCTATCATGGTATCTCCACCGCTGATCATCACTGAAGCCGAAACGGACAAGATCTTGTCTGCCCTTGATGCGGCTTTGGCTGGCATCAGCGAATAATCATTAGCCTAAAAGCACTAAGATAAACAAAACTCAAAAGGCCGCAGTAGATCTTATTGCGACCTTTTTTGCTTTAAGAATTGTGCAAAAGTGCCGATAATGTAATCTAACACTTTAAAAGTTTTGGATTTTCATGTTATTGCGTGCCCTTATCATTACTAGCGGTCTACTATTAAGCTTCTGTGCTACCGCCAAAGATATGTCCAATTGGTCGGATAAAACCCTATGCCGCCTGCAAGAAACGCTTAACAACAACACAAGCTACCACCAAGAAGTGCGTTCAAGGGGACTTATTTGTCCTGCACAAGGTAGCCGTGCCGCACCTTATCGCAAACCTTATTTCTTAAGCACCAGTGCCCTGTGCGCAAAGCCAACGCAACCATTAGTAACCGAAGAGGAGCTGGTTCCAGCCCCTAGTCTAGATCTTATCGATCATGTTGCTAGACCAAGCGCCATTCTTTCTCACACTCCCCCAGGTCAACTCATGGTAGTGCATGATTTCAACCAAGATGGCGTGGACGATATTCTCGTCAACACGGGTTTTAAGGCACCGCACCTACATCTGCTATCTGGTCAAAAATCAGGCGAGTTTCTCGACCAACCGCTAGCCAATGCCAACGCCGCAAGCGGGCAAATCAGCCGCATACAAATCGTCGATTTCAATCAGGACGAATGGGCTGACTTCTTGTTATATACCCTAGATGGCAGTAATCAGGTTTTCATCAATCAACAAGGTGACGGCTTCAAAGCGATATTACTAGAGGCCAATGATGCTCAACTCAACAGCGCAGGTGGTGACCTAGCGGACCTTAATGGCGATGGTATTGCAGAACTGCTGCTAGCTAGCTATCAAGGCAATAGTCCAAAGGCACCGTTAATTGGCGCTAACGAATATGACTTTTCAGTTTCTGATTTGCCCTATTCGCCACTCATTGACCAGCACCTTGGCCAAGACCTTGTGGCTGGAGATCTCAACGCTGATGGCTTTACTGACTTGGTAATTAGCTTGGCAAACAACCCATCCTCTCAGGCCGCAGAAAACATTGCTAAAGAAGCGCCATTAGAGGGCAATCTTTATATTATTTATGGCGATGGCGACTTAAATTTTGAAAACAATCAACACGCTTTCTTAGGCTCTCCAGAGAACATCGGCGGTCCGGTAAAGCTACTTGATCTAGATGGCGATCAACAACTAGACATAGTGCACTCCTACAGCCGTCAAGTTAACGAAGATACCTTCATTACAGGTCTTTATACCTATTTGAACAACAACGCAAAGCCAAACTGCTTTACCAATGTAAGTACCCACTTACTACCAGAGTTAGCATTACAGCCTTGGACACACGCACAAAGTGAAATGGGCATCCACCCTATTCGCGATATCCAAATAAGCGATGCCAACCAAGATGGTAAGTTAGATCTATGGGTGCAGTTCCAAGCCGACATACCTAACAGTGGCTTGTTGATACAACAAGATAATCAATTTCGTGTAACCAATATCCAAACTAATGGTGTTACCAACTACAAGATGCTGGCTGGGGACTTTAATGGTGACGGCCTAAATGATATTGCTAAGCTGATCAATCATAGGGATAGCATAGAGATTCAACCATGGCTGCACACCAGCAAACTGGTACAACCTTTAGCACCTTATCAACCAGACAATTTTGCCAACATCAGCGATCAACAAAGGGATATTATTCAGGCATTCATCGATGAAAAGTTCATGCACCCGGTAAGCTGGCAACAATTATTAGATGGCAACTCCACAGAGCTATCCACTACTTGGCAAGGTGAATATTTATTGGCTTGGTACTGGTTGCCTGTTGCAGGCAGCCAAGTCGATTTCTTGGGTTTAGATAATATTCATCTTGACGAGCAAGGGCTACAACTCACAACCAAGAACTTGTATCAGTTCCACCCTACTCGTACTTATCGTGAGCAATTGCAGTTCCATAGTAACCGCCAACAGCAGTTTATCCTGCGCGGCAAACTAGACACACTAGCAGGTAAGCCAGCCCAAGAAACGCAGCTATTTGGCAACTTAGCCAATCGGGCAGCACTAGGCGTGCTAGAAGACGGCAGCATCGTGCTAATGGAATTAATCAAACGTCACGGACTGCTTTAACTAGAACGATACAGATACGAGAGTCAAAGACATGAGCGACAAACCCATTAATCCAGATCTAGTAGCCCTACATGGTGTCATTGAAGATGGCCTCACCGATGTAAGTCTTGATGTAAATCCGCTAGCCGTCCATCTTAATACCCGCATCCAAAGTGCCAGTAAGGGCAAAGTGAGCATGAGTTTTGATTTATCGGATCAATATATTCAAGGTAACGGCGTAGTACAAGGCGGCGCCTTGGCGATGATGCTAGATTTCGGTTTGGCTTTTGCTGGTTTATCCCAAGTCAGCTTGCAACAAAACCTTTCCACCACCAACATGAATATCAGTTACATGCGCCCGGGCTTTCCTGGTGCTTATCATGTAGAAGCAGAAGTAGAAAAAGCTGGTCGCAGCATGATCTTTGCTCGTGCTCAGTTGTTTGATGCCAACGACAAGCTCGTTGCCTCAGCTAGCTCTCCACTGATGGTGCTAAATTAACCTTTATCTATAGTTCGAAAGGTTAAATTAATACGTGGCTGCTCTACGCCCACTACCGGTGGCAAGCGATGCAGCCAATGATCTTGGGTTTTACCCTGCATCACCAGTAAGCCGCCGTGCACCAATTCCAAGCTCACCTTTTCACCACTGGCTTTATGCTTAAAGGCAAATCGCCTTTGTGCGCCCAAAGTCAGTGAAGCAATGGCACCGTGACGCTGTAAATCCTTCTCGCCATCGCTATGCCAAGCCATACCGTCTTGACCATCGTTGTACAAATTCACCAGACAAGAGTTGTAGGTAGTGTCCGTGTGGGCTTCAACTATTTGCTTTAACTGCAACAAAGCATCTGTCCAAGGCCAAGCGGTCTTAGTAATTCCAGAATAGGTATAAGAAAATGGTTGGCTACCATGCCAGGCGATACGCCGACGCGTTTCGATGAGTTTGCCATTGGCCATGGCCTGATCAGGCTGCCAATCAATGTTTTTGAGCAGCGTCTTAAGATAATAATCGGCATCATCCAGTGACATCACCGGGCCGTAGTAATACACCTCACCATCACAGGGCAAAAGATTTACACTAACGTCCCGCTGATCATCAAACAGATCCATAGCAACACCTATAGACTGTCCCTTTGGGGTACCCAAAGCACTCGCTCCGCTCATGGGGCAGGCCCTCTGACCCCTTAGGGACAGTCTAGTATCATTTTTTACGCAAGAATGGATTTAATGTAAGGCCCTACGGCATCAACGCCATCGTCTTCCATCACGCGGATGGCTTCGGAGCCGATGATAGCGATGTCGGCCTTGCCACGAATGTATTCGTAGTCCGCCTTGGTCTTCACGCCAAAGCCCAATGCCAATGGTAAATCGGTAGCTTGACGACATTCGGCCAAATAGCCATCTAGTTCGGCATCAAACTGGGTATTCTTACCCGTTACACCTTTACGAGCTACGGTGTACATAAAACCAGAGGTGTGCTGATTAAGGTACTGTTTGCGTTCCATAGGGCTGTTAGGGGTAAAGATATGTACTGGATCCAGGCCGTGATTTTGCATAGCTTGTAAGTAATCACTACCTTCCTCAGGCGGTAAATCCGGGATAATCGCACCCTTGATATTGATATCATTCATCTTGGCTACGAAGTCATCAACGCCGTACTTGAAGAGGATATTGTAGTAGGTCATAAACAAGAATGGGATATCAAAAGCAGCGGTGATCTTCTCCGCCATCTCTAGACTCTTGTCCATGGTAGCACCAGCTTTTAAGGCTTCGGCATTGGCTTTAAGAATCACTGGGCCATCGGCCATAGGTTCGGAAAATGGAATCTGCAGTTCCATTAGGTCCACCCCCGCTTCCACCATGCCTTCGACCAAACGCATGGAATCATCATAGGAAGGGTAGCCCAAAACTATGTGGGTCATTAACAATAGGTCTTTTTGCTGTAGACGGTCTTTAATGTATTGTTCCAACATGATTACTTCTCCTCCTGCGACGCTTCTGCTTCGGCGCGTGCTCGATATTCATCAGCCTTGTTGATGATAAATTCACGCCATTTCGGGTCGTCTATGGCATCGGCCACAGTAAAGATATCCTTGTCAGCACGGCCCGATTGGTTGATAAGAATAATCTCATCCTTACCCATGGTTGGCGCTTCTTTAAAGGCCTGAGCAAAGGCATGGGATGATTCCAAAGCCGGAATCAAACCTTCTTTCTTAACTGCCAACTGCATAGCATCAACAACATCGTTATCCGTAGCAGCTTCAAAGCGCACCCGTCCGGTTTCATGTAGGTCAGACAAAATAGGCGATACACCCACATAATCTAAACCTGCTGATACAGAATGGGTTTCCATCATCTGGCCATCGTCATCTTGCAAAAAGTAGGTTTTGTAGCCCTGAGCCACACCCACAGATGCATCATCATAGGCTAGGCGTGCTGCGTGCTCACCGATACCCTTACCACGCCCACCGGCTTCTACGCCGATAAGCTCAACGTCTTTGTCATCCATAAAACCGCTAAACAAACCCATGGCATTAGAGCCACCACCAACACAAGCATATACACGATCAGGCAAGCGCCCTTTACGCTCCAGCATCTGTTCGCGGGCTTCAGTACCAATAATAGATTGGAACCAAGACACCATTTCTGGGAACGGATAAGGCCCACAAGCCGTACCCAAAACGTAGTGGGTATCGTCCATGTTGGTGACCCAGTCACGGAAGGCTTCGTTGATGGCGTCTTTCAAGGTCGCACTGCCATCTTCCACAGGAATTACTGTAGCGCCCATTTGCTCCATCCAAAATACATTTGGACGCTGACGGGCTACGTCAACGGCACCCATGTAGATAGTGCAATCAAAGCCAAACTTAGCCGCCATGGTGGCCGTGGCCACACCATGCTGACCAGCGCCAGTTTCAGCAATAACGCGTTTTTTGCCCATGCGTTTGGTTAGCAAACCCTGGCCCATAACGTTGTTGGCCTTATGAGCGCCAGTGTGGTTCAAATCTTCACGCTTAATGTAAATTTGCGCGCCACCAAAATGCTCCGTTAGATTCTCGGCATAGGTGATGGGCGTTGCACGGCAAGAATAGGTGGACATCAAGTCTTTGTATTCCTGCCAAAAAGCAGGATCTTGTTTGGCTTCTAGATAAGCCGCTTCTAATTGATCAAAGGTAGGCACCAGAATTTCTGGAATAAAGGCCCCACCAAACTGATTAAAGTAACCGCGATTTTTCATCACTCTATCCTTTCTAAACCATCTATTAGATGGTGTGTATCGTCTGGGAAAAATTAAACCGATCCGTGCGACAGATAATGTCACAATAGATGGCCCCTTCCACCGCACCAAAGTGCAGTTTGCGCACTACGTGCAACAAGGGTAGTTTGTTATTAACTTGCATCATGTCCGCCAGCTTGCGGCTTGGGAACATGACACTAAAATTCTGTTCGGCACTGGTGGCCGTGTAAAAATACTGTTGCTTCACCTGTTCCGACAGGGCTACAGCCTCATCAAAACGCTGATCAAAAGCCGCAAACAAGTTAGCATCCAGATAAAAGGTTTCTAACAATACCGGCTCTTGGGCTACTTGAGTTAGGCGCTGCAAACGGTAGGCCTTAGCAAACCCCATGTGCGCCTCGTCTACTTCTACCAGCTCAGGCATGACTAGCCATTGGCTATCGGCGTCAATGTTGCTAGCCTGCAAAGCCTGACCAGTGCCACTGAGAGACAACAAATCTATATGCTTGGCCTTCGGCATGACATAGGTACCAGAACCTCGACGGCGCTCCAACACGCCTTCGCGTACCAACAGATCCGTGGCTTGGCGCACAGTAGGCCGACCTATGCCATAGGTTTGCGCTAATTCATGCTCAGAAGGAATTTTTTCTTGCTCGGGATAGGCCCCCGTATCCATAGCCCGGCGCAGCAGGTCGGCAAGCTGCTGATACAAGGGAACTGGCGAGGCGGAATTAAGCATGAAGGAGCACTAACAATTGGTGATTAGTGTGCAGAATAGTCTTTCAACAATAAGTTGTCAAGACAACTTTACAAC
>CALKFY010000044.1 GCA_938084925.1 uncultured Pseudomonadales bacterium | reverse complement strand
AATTTTAGTTCACCCTATGCCTGCCACTTAGCTAAAGCCATTGCGCCTTTGCCCTTCACCGATTATGACGCCGCCGAGCATGACGGCTAGGCCATGGAAATAGCGCGAGGACTGTCTGAGGCGTTTTTTGCCGAGTTCCGCAGCGCCCATGGCCTAGCTGGCAGCGCAGGGTAGCTGACGTAGTCAGCCAAGGAAGTTAGGTTAAGGGCAAAGGTGTGATGGCTGTGCGGAGGAGCTAATAGGGGCCACAGATCTAATTTGGTTCATAGACTTGAACTTGAGCTTTGATTTTGTTTTGTGGGCTTGCCATAATGGGGAATGATTGCGTATGGTTAACTTGTTAATTAAATGTATGCGTGCTTCATTGTTACTAATACGACACAAATGAATAGAAGAGCTGCTCCCATGTCACAAAAAAATGTGCTGTTTATTATCCTCGATCAACTACGTAAGGACGCCTTGTCCTGCTATGGTAATCAGATTGTTGATACACCTAATATTGACCGTTTAGCCACACGTGGGGTGAAATTTAACCGTTGCTATGTGCAAGGTACCAGCTGTGGTAACTCTCGGGCCTCTTTCTACACTGGCCGGCATGTACGGTCCCATGGTGCCACCTGGAATGGTTGGGCTAATCGAGTAGACGAAATGACCCTAGCTGACCATATGGCCGATACGGGGGTAGATACTTTCTTGATGGGCAAGACCCATATGAAAGCCGATAACATGGGTATGCAGCGTTTGGGTATTGATCCAGAATCAGAACTAGGGCGTTATCTGGGTAACGCTGGATTTGCCAAGGGCGAACATGACGATGGTTTACACACCTTGGGCGTGGACGGTGGTTACGACAAGAGCCGTCCAGCGTATTTTGATTATCTCAATCGTATGGGCTACGACGGTGATAACCCTTGGGTGACCTGGGCCAATGCCATGGAAGACGAAGCCGGCGTTATGCGTAATGGCATGTATTTGAAGTATGCCCATTTGCCAGCCCGGGTAGACAAGGAACATTCAGAAACGGCCTACACCACTGACCGTGCCATGGAAATGATAAGCGAGCTAGGTCAGCAAAGCTGGTGTTTACACCTGTCTTATATCAAGCCCCATTGGCCCATTGCAGCGCCAGCACCTTATCACGACCTGTATCGGGGTGCCGAGTTACCCGCTATTAATAAGTCAGCCGCTGAATTGGTGGACCCTAACCCAGTGTATAAGGCTTTTACCGAAACACCCCATAGTAAAACCTATGCTGTTGACGAGTATCGTGATCATGCCTTGCCCGGCACCTATGGTTTAGTCAAAGAACTGGACGATCATCTTGGCCGTTTGTTTAAACACCTAGAAGAAATCGGCCAAGCGGATAACACCCTGATAGTGCTGACCTCGGATCATGGTGATTTTTATGGTGATCATTGGTTAGGTGAGAAGGACTTGTTCCATGAACCTGTCACCAATATTCCGTTAATCATTATGGACCCACGCCCAGAGGCGGATAGCCGTCGTGGCACGCAGTGCGATGAATTAGTGTGTGCCATTGACCTAGTCCCTACCTTTGTTGAGTGGGCTGGCGGCACACCGCGTTGGCATTGGCTAGAAGGTAAGTCCTTACTACCCGCTTTGCGTACGAATAGCTTCAAGGGCTATGACTATGTGGTGTCAGAATGTGATTACGCCGCCATGAAGTTTGCCACAGAAAAGCTAGGCCGTAGTCAGTACAACGCGCGCTTAACCATGATTTTTGACGGTCGCCATAAGTTTGTGCACTGCTTGGGTTTTGCCCCCATGATGTTTGATTTGCAAGAAGACCCACAAGAACTAATTGATTTGGGCCGTGATCCTAGTTATGCCGTACAGCGTGCCTACATGAGTGAACTGATGTTGGATTGGACCGCGGGCTTGAAAAATCGCGTAACTGTGGCCGATGAAACCATGGCAGCGCGCGTCGGTGATTCGGCTCGATGCGGCATATTGATTGGTTTCTGGGACCAAGCATCGGTACCCGAAGCAATTCGCCCTCCTGCCGCTACTGGTGTTAGTTAAGCCCGTTAAACTGGTTCTTTTTGCACAACCCGTCAGTAGTTGGCGGATTGTCTGCTTGTCGCAGAATTTGGTTGTGTGCTACTTTGCGTTCTTGATATTGAATTAAGGCTTTACCTAGTAGCACAGGACGCATATGACTAGCACCTTCAAGCATCTGTTTACGCCAATACAAGTCGGCAGGTTGACGCTTAAGAACCGTATCTTTTCCTCAGGTCATGATACCTGTCTGCCTACCAGTGATTTTGTTAACGACGCGCTGATTGCCTATCATGAAGCTCGCGCCTCTGGTGGTGCTGGTTTGGTAGTGCTGCAAGTATCTGGCGTGCACGAAACGGCACGTTATTCCTCGCACTTATTAATGGCTACGGATGATGGCTGTATTCCTGGTTATCGCAAGCTAGCCGAAGCCTGTCATGCTCATGATTGCAAGGTCATCGGACAGTTGTTCCATCCCGGTCGCGAAATCATGGAGACCAAAGACGGACTGCAGCCCGTGTCATATTCGGCTTCTGCCGTACCTAATGAACGGTTCTTTCAAATGCCCCGTGCCATGTCCAAGGCGTTAATTGTTGAGGTGGTGGCGGGTTACGCGGGTGCAGCTAGGCGTATGCAGCTGGCGGGCATAGACGGGGTAGAAATTGTTGCATCCCATGGTTATTTGCCAGCTCAGTTTTTAAGCGCCGCTATTAACCAGCGTACCGATGAATATGGCCAAGATCGCCTGTTGTTTGTGCAGCAGGTCATTGCTGCCATTCGGGCCACCTGCGGCGATGATTTTTGTGTGGGGCTGCGTATCACTGGAAACGACTATGATGCCAGTGGTTTAGCGCCAGAAGAAGCGTTGGCGGCGGCCGTCGCCATGCAAGATAAACTGGATTACATCAGCCTTAATGGCGGTACCTCAAATAATTTTGCTGGTGCCGTGCATATCGTACCGCCCATGTCCGTGCCCCAAGACTATTTGCAGGATCTAGCGGCCCAGTGGAAGCAGAGCTTGCAGGTGCCACTAATGATGGCTGGGCGTATGAATCAGCCCCAAAAGGCTGAACAAGCGTTGGCTTCTGGGGCCATGGATTTGTGTGGTATGACGCGAGCCCTCATCTGCGACCCGCAAATGCCCAATAAGGCACAAGCTGCTGAT
>CALKFY010000043.1 GCA_938084925.1 uncultured Pseudomonadales bacterium | reverse complement strand
ACCGGTGCAGATAATGGCGTTTCTGTCACCATGGAATATGACATGGATGAAGACGGTAGCGACTCTGGTAAGGTTGATCTAGAAGTAACCTACGTTACTGGTGATCTGACCTTGAAGGCTTCCCGTGAGCAAGATAAGAGTACAGATGCTTCTGTTGCTTATGACATGGGTAATGCCGACCTAGAGCTAGCTCGTGACGGCAGTAAGAAAAACACCACGGTTATGTACAAGGTGGCGTTTTAAGCTTGTTTAAGTCTTAAGTTATATTAAGTTATATAGGGGACAGGCACTTTTGCTTCGCAAAAAAGCCAGTCCCCGTTTATAGTTAGCTGCGCATACGCTCGGCTTGTGGGTCAAACAATGGTTTACTAAAGATAGTAGCAGGGCGCATATCACCAAGTATTTCTATCTCAAAGTTGTTGCCATCGGCGATCATAACCACTGGTACAAAACCAAAGGCTACAGACTTTTCACTAAAGTGCGCATAGCCACCAGAAGTAACATAACCAACCACTTCGCCATCTTTCCAGATAGGCTCATCGGCGACTACGTCGGCATCAATGGCATCTACGATAAACTGAGTTAAACGTCGAGTAGGTGGGTTGTCACGCTCGGCAAGAGCTGCTTGTTTACCAATGTAATTTGCCGCTTTTTCGTAAGACATAAAGCGGTCCATACCGGTTTCGGCTGGTGTGTAATCGGGTTTGAATTCACGCATCCAAGAACCAAAGTTCTTTTCTAGACGCAAGCTCATCATGGCGCGCATACCAAATGGCTTCATGCCAAAGGCAGCACCGGCCGCAGCTAGTGTCTTGTATAGGCTTACTTGTTGGTCGCGATGCACGTATATTTCATACCCTAGATCACCCGTGTAGCTAACGCGCTGCACGGTGGCATCACAGTTACCTACTTCCATCTCTTTGATAGACAAGAATGGCAGGGCGGCGTTGCTGACATCAAAGCGGGTGCTGGCAGCCAATACATCGCGGGCTTTTGGTCCGGCAATTTGGAAGCCAATTAGATCCGTAGAAATGTTCTTTAGGCTTACACCGGTTTCTGGCAGGTGCTGTGCAAACCAGCGCATGTGGTAGGCCTGCATGCCAAAGGATGCGGTGACTAAAAAGCGTTCTTCATGCAAGCAAGAAACAGTGAAGTCACCGATCAACTTGCCCGATGGGCTCAGCATTGGGTTCAGCGCCAAGCGGCCAACTTTAGGAATGCGGCCCGCCATGATGGTGTCTAGCCATTGGCGGGCATCAGGGCCAGTTACTTCGTACTTGCCAAAGTTATGTACTTCGTTAATGCCCACTGCTGTACGCACGGCACGGCATTCGTCACCAATTGGCCCAAAGGCGTTGGAGCGACGGAAGCTTGGGGTTTCTTCTAGTGGCTCACCTTCTGGGGCAAAGTAGTTAACATGCTCCATGCCATAGCCTTGGCCAAATACCGCACGCTGTTGCTCCCAAATACCATAAGCAGGAGTGGTGTTAAGCGGACGGCCTGCCGGTAGTTCTTCGTTAGGGTAGGCTACGCTAAAGCGCTTCTGGTAGTTTTCTGTCACCTTGTTGCGAGTGTATGCCTTGGTGCAGTAGTTGCCAAAACGGGCCACGTCCATAGCAAATACGTCGCGAGATGGCTCGCCATGAATCATCCATTCGGCAAGGGTCAAACCAACACCACCACCTTGGCTAAAGCCGGCCATTACGGCGCAAGCAGACCAGTAGTTCTTAAGCCCTGGTACTGGGCCAACAAGTGGGTTGCCATCAGGGGCGAAGGTGAAAGGACCGTTGACAATGTTCTTGATGCCAGCCGTACCCAAGCTTGGATAGCGTTTAAAGGCAAATTCGAGAATATCGTCGATGCGATCTAGGTTGTTATCAAGTAGTTCGTGGCCAAAGTTCCAGGGGGTGCCATCCACAGCCCAGGGGTCGCAGCGTTGTTCGTACATACCGATAACTAAACCACGGCCTTCTTGGCGCAAGTAGCTTTCTCCGGCTGGGTCCATAACGTGAGGTAGTTCGCTACCATGGTTGTAGACTTCTGGCATGTCATCAGTAACTAGGTATTGGTGCTCCATAGGATGCAATGGTAAGAAGATGCCTACCATTTCACCTAGTTCACGGGCCCATAGACCACCGGCGTTAACCACGTGTTCGGCATTGATAACACCTTGTTCGGTGACTACGTCCCAAGAACCGTCAGGGCGTTGGCTCATGCTGGTCACTGGGTTACGTAAATAGATTTCAGCGCCTTGCTTTTGCGCTGCCTTGGCATAAGCGTGGGTAGTGCCAGAAGGGTCCAAGTGGCCATCAAGTGGATCGTACAAACCACCTAAAATACCTTCGGTGTTGACGATAGGGCTTAGTTTCTTGATTTCTTCTGGGCTAATGATTTCTGTGTCCAGGCCCATATGGCGGTGCATGGCACGGGCTGATTTCAAGAAGTCCAAGCGCTCAGGCGTATCCGCTAAGGTGACACCACCAACGTGGTGTAGGCCACAGCTTTGGCCGCTGATTTCTTCTAGTTCTTTGTACAGGTTAATAGTGTAACCCTGCAAAGCCGCCATGTTGGTGTCGGCATTGAGGGTGTGAAAGCCACCGGCAGCGTGCCAAGTAGAACCTGAAGTTAACTCAGAGCGTTCAATTAGGGCAACGTCTTTCCAGCCTAGTTTGGTGAGGTGATAAAGTACGGAGCAGCCGACAACGCCGCCACCGATGACGAGAACTCTTACGTGTGATTTCATGAATTTGTCCTTGATATATGGGGTCAGACCTGAGGTCTGCCCCCGTTTATACTTAACCTAATACAGTGCCAGTAGAATTTTCGTTAATAGCACGGTTACGAGAGAATTCGCCAATGCTAAAGGTATGGCCGGTGTACTTGAGGGTAAATTCAACTGGGTTGGTATCGTGGTCCTGACCCTTTTCGCAAGCATCGATAAGGTTGGCCATCATCTCACCGGCAATGGGGGCATTCTTAAACTGGTTGCCAGAGGTACCAATAGCCATATAGAAACCAGGTAGGCTGGACTTGTCATAAATCGGTGCCCAATCTTCCGTAACGTCATACAAGGCAACTAGGCCCATGGGGCGGTTAGGGATGGTGATGCCAGGCATACGCTGTGCAGCGCGTAGGGCTTGAACACGCCACTGATCTGTGAAATTTTCGTCGTAATTGTCTGGATCAACAAAGGTTTTGGCATCGCAATCAGGGTCTTCACTACCAATCAAGATATGATTGCCTGTTTCTGGGCGAGTGTAGGCGTGGATGTCGGCATCGGAGGTCACCATGCCGTGCTTTTCTACGTCAAAGTCTGCTGGGGCTGGTACGTGTGATACTTCATGGCGCATGGCACGAGTAGAAATCTTCATGTCTTCCGTAACACCAGCCATGGCGTTGACCTTGCTGGAGTGTGGGCCGGCAACGTTCACCACAACTGGTGCATCAATTTGCTCACCTCCTTCTAGGGTAATACCCACTACGCGGCCATTAGCTTGGCGTACTTCTGCAACCTTAGCGTTAAAGCGGAACTCACCACCCTTAGCTTCTGCTGCTCGTTGCAGATTGTGAGCAGACAGTTGTGGGTCACTCACGTAGCCACCGTCGGAAAAGTACAAGCCACCGTTAATTTGCTTGCCGTTGGATTGACCAAATTCGTCATCTTCTGGGCGACGGGCAGGGTGGAAAGAATCTGTGTTGATGATAGGTAGCTTGGCTTTCATCTCGTCAATGCTTAGGTGTTCATAGCTAGCGCCAACTTCATCTAAGATGGCAAGGGTTGGGGCCATGTTGTCGTTGTTGTCAGTCTTGGCTGCCAGAATACCCGTGTTGTAATAATGCACGTGACCTAGCTCGTCTTCTGAGTCTAGGTACTCAGACCAATCGCGCCAGTAATAATGGCTTTCGTTGGCAATGGCGCAACTATGAAAGGTTGAGTAGTAAGGGCGAATAATGGCACAAGAACCACTGGTGCTACCGTAGCCTGCCGCAGGCAAGGCATCAAGAGTTAGGGTGTTCTTACCTTGGCGGGCCATGGCGTATGCGGTTGCGGCACCGATGACGCCAGCTCCAATGATGATAGCATCGTATTGTTGAGACATGTTTTTCTCCAATAAAAATATATGTGGTCGGATCTCACGTACCCAAAGCGCTCGCTGCGCTCATGGGTCAGGCTCTCTGACCCCACTAGTTTTTTGTTAAGTTCTTAGTAAATTCTGCATAACCCTGGCTGACATGTTTGACGTCAGCAGCTATTGCTTTATGGATGTTTGGCAATTCATGAAATGCCACGCCCGGATAGACATGGTGGGCGGTATGGAACGGCATGTTCCAGGCCAGCATGCGCACAAAAAAGTTGGTGTAGGTGGTGCGGCTGTTATTTAGCATGACGTCACTTTCATCGCAGCCATGATGTTCTGCTAGTACGTATAAGCGCAAAAATGGTTGGCCTAGTAAAACCGGAATAAGCCAATAGTTTACCAACCAATCCCATTGCAGCATGTAGGCGTAATAGGCCAAGGTAATATACAGAATGACATGAATACGACCTTCTAACACAATCTCTTTACGGTTACGTGGCGTGATATAGGCGCCATTGCTGCGGCCCATAAAAGCATCCAGTAGTTGCTTAAAGGCCGCGCGCCAGTAATAAAATCCGGTGAGATAGATCGCTAGGTGCGCGCCACGCATAGGAGGAGCGTCCACTAGTTGCGGATCTGCCTGAGGGTTTTGCGTGTATCTGTGATGATCCAGATGAAAAGCGCGGAAAAAGCTGGCTGGTAAAAACAACAAGAAGCCAATTAGGCGGCTAAAAACCTGATTCAACCAACGGTTGCGGAAGGCGGTGAAGTGGATCATTTCATGTTCGGCCGTGAACAAAAAAATGATCGTTATGCCTTGGGCAAGCATAGCTAACCATTGCCAAGCCGAGCCATTGGAGGCAAATACAACCCAGCTACAGAGGCCAATTAAGGCCACGTGGCGTAGTAGCCAAAAGCTGGCAGTACGATTATTACGGCCTAGATAAGCCGATACATTAACTAGCATTCTTGTTCTCCATCATGTCTGTTATTGCCCAGGTTGGGCGCCGCCTTCTTCAGTTCGACGGGCGACAAAGGCAGTAAGCTCTTCGTCAATGGCTTGGTCTAGCTTGGGTTCCACATAATCAGCCAGCATTTGTTTCCAAATACGGTTGGCTCTTTGGGTAGCATCAAGGCTGCCAGCATCACGCCAGTTTTCAAAGTTGCGCCAGTCAGATAGTAGTGGCGTGTAGAAGGCATTTTCGTAACGCGACATAGTATGTGGTGAGGCAAAGAAATGGCTGCCAGGGCCTACTTCGCCAATGGCTTCGGCGGCCAAGGAGTCGACGTCAGTAGCCATAGGTTGCATAAAAGCTTTGTGCATTTGGATCATTTCGGCATCCAAAATCACTTTTTCATAGGAGGTACATAGACCACCTTCTTGCCAGCCCACAGCGTGTAATACGTAGTTGATGTTACCCATCATGCAGGCCCACAGGGACATCTGTGCCTCATAGGCGGCTTGTGCGTCTGTGGTGTTAGAGGCATTAGGGTTGGAAGCGCGAATTGGTAGGCCATACTTACGCGCTAACTGACCAGCGGCAATTGTGGCTTGGGCATATTCTGGTGTGCCAAAGGCTGGGGAGCCTGACTTCATGTCTACGTTGGAAGTAAAGCTGCCATAAACTACTGGCGAGCCTGGGTTTACGCACTGGTGGAAGGCAATGCCGGCTAGGCATTCAGCGTTTTGCTGCACTAGGGCGCCAGCCATGGTAATCGGTGCCATAGCGCCAGCTAGGGTAAAGGGCGTATAAACAACCGGTTGGTTGTGCTGTGCCATAACGATGGCGCCTTCTAGTAGAGCCGCATCGTAGATCAAAGGCGAGTTGGCGTTGACTACTGTGTGCAAAGAAGGCTCTTGCAGCAGGGTTGCATGATCGATGCCGCGGCCAATACGTGTTACTTCTAGCATGTCTTCGGTACGCTTGGTACCTAGAGCATAAGCATTGAGTGGCTTGGTGGTGAGACGTACACCCGCTGCGCCTGCAACTAGGTGACGAATGTTAACGTCAATGTCGCAAGGCTCTACCGGATAACCACCTTGTAGCTCAACCACGTTCAAAGCTTCGCCTAGGCGCATTAAATTGCAGTAATCTTCAAAGTTACCGGTCACACGGCCGCGATCTAGATCGGATACATTAGGCGTGCTAGCTACCATGCCATAGGCCATGGCGTTGCCGCCAATAGCTAGATGGCGATCTTCACGACGTCCGTGCAAGGTAAATTCGCTGGGAGCTAGGGCTACTTTTTCCAATAACCAATCTGGGTCAAAGCGTACACGCTTGCCATCTTCACCTATATCAGCTCCAGCTTGACGTAGAAACTCTACGGCACGTGGTGATTGAAATTCTACACCTGTGTCACGTAGTACTTTCATAGAAGCAAGGTGAATGGCTTCTAGCTGATCATCGGAGACCACCTGCATGGGAGTATAGGGGTTGCGAATTTGATGACTTGGTTGTTGATGCAAGCCACCAGCAACACGGGGTTTACGCTGGCGAGATGAACGGCTACGAGACATGATGACCCTACTATAATTTGCAGAACACGAAATAAACCATAATAGGGTATTGCAAAATACAAATAAAATTAATATTTTGTGTCCAAAGTATGAAAATTTTTAATACATTATGTTGCGCTTACAAATCAATCATTACCGCATGGCTCAGGCCATCAAAACTCATGGTACTGTTTCGGCTGCCGCTCAAGCCTTGGGACTGACGCAATCGGCTTTAAGTCATCAGATAGCTGAGGCTGAAAGGCGCTTGGGACGTAAATTGTTTGCCCGTGTTGGACGGCGTCTAAGCTTGACCGCAGCAGGGGAGTTTTTGGCCACTAGTGCCGATACCATACTTATGGAAGCAGCCTTAGCTGAATCCACTCTTATGGCCACCGAAGATACCGAACCGGTAGAGGTCATTCGTATCGGTACCTTTGCTTATAGTTGTTATCGTTGGTTACCGCAGGTGCTTAAAGAAGTGCAGCTTGCCATGCCCAATGTATTATTTGAATTTATCACCGATACATCAAAGACCCCTTTGCGTAGTGTAATGGATGGTGACGTTGACCTAGCCATCGCCGCGGGTCGCATAGTCGGTAGTAACGTACATCTAGATGTTTTGTTTGATGATGAATTGGTGGCTATATGTCCGCCTGACCATGCTATGGCAGCTAAGCGGCGAGTAGAAGCGGCTGACTTTTTAAATGATCCGTTTATCACTTACTCTACGGTCTATGAAATAGGCTTTGAAGAAGAGCTCTTGTGGCGGCCATCAGGTTGCCGGCCCGCTAAGTATTTGCGGGCAGGGCTAACTGAGGCCGTCATTGAATTGGTGAAGGCAGACTTTGGTTTGTCTATATTGAGCCGCTGGGCGGTGGAAGATCAACTTAGGGACGGCAGCTTGGCTTGTGTCTCCATCGGTAAGCAGGGGCTGCCGGTAAAGTGGAGTTGTTTGCGCCGCAAAGGACATCAAAACGAGGCTACCTTAGAACAGATCTCGCAAATAATTGCTCATTGGTGCCAGCAGAATTTTTGACTTGCGGGATCAGACCTGAGGTACCCAAAGCATTTGCTGCGCTCATGGGGCAGGCTCTCTGACCCCATTTATCCGAATCACCTCTTGTTCTGTAACAATCATGTTCAACGGTTCGTCGAACTCGCCAGTAATAATGGCATCAACTTCTTGGGCTGCAAAGGCAATACCAATGGTGAGTAGTTCACCTTGGGTCTTAATTTGAGCAATGGAACGATCATAGAAACCACCGCCGTAACCCATTCGATAGCCCTTGCGATCAAAGGCGAGTAGGGGGCAAAGCATGACGTCTGGCGTCATACGTGGTTGCTCTGGGCTAGGTTCAAGGGTTTTGAAGGCCGCTTCCACTAGCTTATCATCAGGTGCCCAACTGCCAAATAACAAGGATTTTCCAGCGCCCTGCATTATCGGTAATAACACTTGGTGGCCCGCAGCATGTAGTCCGTTTAGTAGTGGTAATGTATCTAGTTCTTCGGCTAATGGCCAAAACACGGATACCTTGCTGTTGGCAGGCAGATGCAGGTCTTGGCAAATAGTGGCGGCTATTTGCGTACCAGCATTTGGTTGATCATTGAACGCTTGCAAGCGCGTAGCTTTGGCCGTTACTCGAAAACTTTTCTTTTGTTCATCTACCGAAAGAGCCATGGATTTATCCAACCAATTTACTGAGTAGGCTATGTTAATGCAGATGCAGGATTTCACATAGGCTTATGCGACTAACCCTTAGCCGAATTTGCCATATTGAAGTAAACCTTACTTGATAAAAGCTAAACAAAATAAAGGTTTATAACTTATAAAATACTATTGATGCTGGTATGCTCATAGGCTGTGTAGAATTGTTTAAAAGGTATTATTTATGTCTCTTTCTGACCTTATAGAAAACAATCGCCAATGGGCCGAAACCGTTTCTAAAGAACAACCAGATCTGTTTCCTACCTTGGCAAAACAGCAGCACCCTAAGTACTTATGGATAGGCTGCTCTGATAGCCGTGTACCCGCCAACGAGATTGTGGGCTTATTACCAGGTGAGCTATTTGTGCATCGCAATGTAGCCAACCTTGTTAAACACGTGGATTTTAACTGCCAGTCGGTTGTGCAATATGCCGTAGACGTGCTTGGCGTCGAACATATTATCGTTTGTGGGCACTACGGTTGTGGTGGCGTTAAAGTTGCCATGGGGCATGATAACGCCGGTATCAGTGATTACTGGCTACGTTCTGTGAAAGATATTTGTATTCGCCATAGTGATGAAATTGCTGAGTGTGAAGGCGGTGATGCCAAATTGGCGAGAATGTGCGAAATTAATGTCGTGGAACAGGTGAGCAATTTAGCGAACAGCAAAATCGTGCAATCAGCCTGGAAAAGGGGTCAAAAACTACATATTCATGGGTGGATATATGGCATTGAAGATGGAATTATTAACGACTTAAAAGTAAGCCGTGACGCTAGCAGTCCTGGAGATGATATCTACATGCCAGGTACATGATTAATTTTTAGTTTTAATTTGTATATCGGGAAAAATGGTCTATACCTAATGGGAGTCAATCATTAGGCCACGGATATATTGTCAGTGTCGCCGGCGTTTTAGGATTAGTTTGGTGTATGCTGATATATAATTCGAGTAAGAATAGATGCCTTTTAGTTTGCTGTTTGCTTTCTTATTCCCTCCCCGTCTTTAGCCAAAGCTTACCGGACCTGGTAGCTTTGGCCGTTCATGGTCATCCAACGGTAGCTGCAGCCAACGCCAATATTGCTGCCGCACAAGCCGAAGTTGATACCGCCAATTGGCAATATTACCCTACAGCATCAGTGAGTGTTGAAAGCGCTTATGCTAGTGCTTCCGATCAAGATTATGCTGGCGATGATCTAGTTACACGTTTTAGTGTTGAGCAGCCCTTGTGGCAATGGGGTGCTATTGATGCTGGCGTGGATATTGCTGAAACCCGAGTGCTAGTTGAAAACTCTCGTAAGCGACAACAGCAGTGGACCTTGGCCGAATCGGTAATTGATGCTTATGGTAAATGGCTTGCTTCATATCTCAACATGCGTGCTTGGGAAGCTGGTCTAGAGGATCATGAGGCTTTGTTGGAACAGGTGAGTAAGCGTGTTCAGCAAGGTGTGTCAGCTAACATTGATCTTGCCCTTGCCCAAGGTCGTGTGGCTTCTACAGAAGCAGAATATCTAGCAAGTAAAACAGATTTAAAAACGGCTTTGTTAGAACTTAGTCAGCTCACTAACACCCCTTTGCTCAATGGCGACCTAGCCGACCACATATCTTCTGCGCAAGAACTACATGTATCTGATAGCTTGTCATCGGCACTAGCGATCAGCCCTAAGGTGAAACTGGCAAGAGCCGAAGTGCGCCTAGCCGAACAACAAAATGTGCTGCAAGATGCGAGTTTGAAACCGGCCCTATATCTGCGCGCGGAGCACCAAGTGAATAGCTTTTCTACTAGCAATGCGGCGCCCCAAACCCGCGTATTTGTAGGTTTTAGTGGTTCTAGTGGTGCCGGTTTATCTTGGCAATCCAAGCAGCGCGAAAATACAGCTTTGTTACAGGCCAAGCAAGCGACCTTGTACGCGGAACAGCAAGCAACAAAGCAAGCTTTAGAAAACTTGGAAATTAATGCGGAGTCAGTTGCGCTGCGATTAGAGAGTTTGCATATGGCTACGCGTACCACTGAAGACGTTTCCAGTTCCTATAGTCGACAGTTTTTAGCGGGACGTAAAAGCTGGCAGGAAGTAATGAACGCGGCCCGCGAAGAAGTGCAAATGCAGGTACAGATTTCTGACCTAGAAGCTGCATATTTGGTAACTAGCTGGCGTTATTCTCTGCTAACTAATGGCTTGGCCTTGTCAGTACAAGATGTGACAACAGAGATAACTGCAGAGTCTACTGAAACGGCAAGTGCGGGGTCGCCACAATGATGGATTATCAGCGAGTTGAGTTGCTTGCTTGTTTGACAAAATTGGCACAACTGCAACGCGAAAGGATAGAGAAGGTGGCTCTGCAGGAAGCCATTGATGCCTTGCCTGAATCAGCTGATGCATTTGCTCAGGTAAGGCAAGTAGCCGCTCACTTGCAGGCCCCTAAGCCGCGCTTTTTAAATCGCCCTGACGCTTCCAAAATGCCAGCCTTGTTGTTTACCGACAATGGCCACTGGCAGCTTGTTCGCGGCCAAAATGGCCAGGGCTTATGGGTGGTTGAATCATTTGATCAAGACGCAAGTAGTTGGGTAGAGCAAACCCAAGAGCAGCTGCTTGGTAGTTGCTTGGTCCAAATGTCTACGGCGTCACCTTTTGTGGCCACAAAAAGCCCCGTTTATAGGCTTGTTCGCAACGAAGTGTTTTCTCACAAACGTCTGTTAGGGGAAGCCATTCTGGGTTCTTTAACGATTAATATCGTTGCCTTGGCGAGCGCCTTTTACACTATGCAAGTGTACGATCGTGTCGTGCCTACTGCGGCAACGCAAACCTTGATGGTGTTAACTATCGGTGTAGCAGTAGCCATATTGTATGAATGGCTGGTAAAGCACTTTAGAGCACGTTTGTTTGATCGTTTAATTGATGCTGTGGACCAGCGCTTGGCACGCAGTGTTTATACTCGATTCTTGGCAGTTCGTTTAGATCAGTTGCCGCCCAGTGTGGGCAGTTTGGCCGCGCAAATGAAAGGCTATGAGACGGTGCGGAGTTTTCTCACTAGCGTTACCAGCCATGTTTTGGTGGATGCACCTTTCGCTTTGATATATGTGGCTCTGATGTATATGATTGCCGGTTATTTGGCATTTATACCGCTGACATTTTTCTTTGTAGCCATCATTATTGGTAGTTATTTTCGTAAGCGCATAGACGACTTGTCTTCTAACATTAATCACGCAGTTAATTTCAAAACTGGGTTGTTAGTAGAATCTGTTGAAGGCGCGGAAACTATTAAATCAGGTCAAGGTGGTTGGCGCATGTTGTCACGTTGGATGAATACAACGGATGCAGCACGCAGCTATGAGTTGGAAATGAAGCACATTAGTGAACGTTCTCAGCATATGATAGCGGCTTTTCAACAAACTTCTTATGTAGCCCTAGTGAGCTCTGGTGCTCTGTTGGTGAGCGCTGGTGACTTAACTATGGGTAGTTTGATTGCTTGCTCTATTTTGTCTGGCCGAATACTCGCGCCTGTAGCAAATATTCCCAATACCTTGCAGCAGTGGTCACATACTAAGTCAGCCATAAAGTCATTGGATGCAGTGTGGAACCTGGAAGATGATCACGCTGGTAATGACCACCCTTTGGTACCAGATGACATCAAAGGAGCTTATCGCTTTGATGGTACGGTAAGTCAGTTTGGTGAAAAAGTAGCTCTTTCCATAGCTAATTTGCATATTGCGGCGGGTGACAAGGTGGGTATTCTTGGCCCAATAGGATCGGGTAAAACTACCATGTTGCGTTTGCTGTCTGGCATGTTTAAGCCACAACAAGGCCGGGTACTGCTAGATGACATGGACCTGTCCCATATATCCAAGCCTGTGTTGTCTGATCATATGGGATATTTACAGCAAGAAGGCCGCTTGTTTGCGGGTACTTTAAGGGATAACTTGACTCTAGGTTTGTTGGATCCAGGTGATGAAAAAATACTGGATGCGGCCAAAATTACGGGACTATTTGAGTCGGTTGTTAGTTCTCATCCAGAAGGCTTGCAGCAGGCCATTCATGAAGGTGGGCAAGGTTTATCTGGTGGACAGCGACAGCTAGTAAACCTGACGCGAGTGTTCTTACGCACGCCTAAAATTTGGTTGTTGGATGAACCAACGGCTGCCATGGATTCGGGTACGGAAGCAAAAGTTAAACAGGCATTTCAGCAAACCTTGCGTGAGGAAGACACCTTGGTGCTAGTAACTCATAAACCGGATATGTTACAGCTGGTAGATAGAATTGTGGTTATTGCTGGCCAACAGATTGTCATGGATGGTCCTAAAGCCGAAGTGTTGGCGCGCTTAACCGTACCAGCAAGCACGCAGGTCGAGGCAGGCACTGATGGATAATTCACCAATCAGCCAAGCTAACCAAGAAAAGGCTGAAAAACCCTATGGTTGGGAGTCCCGTAAAAACACATATGACATAGTGAATGTCGATCAATTCCAAGTTCCTGCAGACAAGCACAGCTCAAGCCGTAGTGGTGTGTTTTATATTATGGCACTGGGCTTGGTGTTGTTTATTACCTGGGCAGCTGTGTTTGAAATTGATCAAGCAGTACGTGCACAAGGCAAAGTGATTCCTAGTGCAAGAACGCAAGTGATTCAAGCGGCTGACGGTGGTGTTCTAGAAAAATTATACGTGCAAGAGGGTGATCAGGTAACCAAGGGTCAAGAGCTTGCAGTGCTAGAAAAACAGCGTGTTAATGCTAATTATGAGGAAAGTCGAGCTAAGGTGGCAGGTTTGCAAACTGCATTGATCAGGGCGCGTGCAGAAGGTTCTGAACAAACGCCCGATTTTAGTAGTAAAGTGGCTGAGTTTACTGATTTAATAGCCGTGCAACAGCACTTGTTTACTCAAAACAAGGTTTCTTTAGAGGCCGAGCTGGATGCTCTACAAGGGGCCCTTGATCTTGCAAATGAAGAGCTCAGTATGAATCAAGTGTTATTTGATTCGGGTGATATTAGCCGCTTGGATGTGATGCGCAGTAAGCGTGAAGTCATTGATCTGCAAGGCCAGAAAAGCAAACTGCGTAATGATTACTTACAGCGTGCACGCAAAGAAGCTTCTGATTTAGAAGGGCAGTTAGCGACCGCCAAATACAAACTTGAAGAACGTAAAAGCGTGCTTGATCATACGGTCTTACTGGCGCCCGTTGATGGTGTTGTGAAGTTCCTTAAAATCAGTACTCTCGGGGGTGTGTTGAGATCTGGTGATGAACTCATGCACATTTCACCATCCGATGGTGATGTGGTTGTGGAAATGAAATTCCAGCCTATGGATATCGGTCAGCTAGATCTTGGTTTGCCAGTAACGGTTAAACTAGAAGCTTATGATCCGGCTATATACGGAGGTATTACCGGTAAATTGGTATATATTAGTTCTGATACTCTCACTGAACAGGTCGGAGACCAATCTGTGACCCATTACCGCGGGCATGTACGCCTAGATCCACAAAGTGAGCAAACCAACGAGAAAATCCAATTGTCATTACTGAAACAGGGAATGACTGCCACTGTCGATATCAAAACAGGTACGCGCACTGTTTTGGAGTTTATTGCTAAGCCCATTGTGCGTGCTTTTTCTGGGGCTTTAATTCAAAAATAACCTAATCCTATGGTAGGTTTTTATTACCTTCGGCCTATGTCTTTTTACTATTTTGATTAATTGACAAAAACAGTAAAAATGATTAATTGGTCTATGCTATATGCATAACGCATAGACTAGAGGCTGAATTGGACAATATGGACCAGGTAAACGCTACGAATATTGAGAAATACATAGCAAACAATGAAGGAAGTATTGTTCAACACTTAGATAAGCAGAGTAATTGGATTCGTGTTGCTGCTGGTGATCATCTTAAGATAATGACCGTAGGTTTGGGTTTAGCAGAAAACCTGACTGCTAGCCGTGTTGGTGATGATCTCGTGGTTTTTTATATCGATGGCAGCAGTGTGGTATTTATTGACTACTTCATTTGTACCATTGCTAGTGACCCTAGCGACGACACAAGTTGTAGTGTCACCCTAGCCGGTGATAATGAGCCGTATGTTGTGCCCGCAGGAGCCGGCTTTAGCTCAAGTAATGCGCAAGTTATTTATCATCAAGGAACCCCACTCGATTCTTTTTCTGTAGCACCCGTTGTTGATTCTAGTTTGGCTGAGATAGGTTCGCAAATAGAACGTATAGCTGAGCCAGCACTTGGACCAGCAGTTGGTTTATATGGGGTACTTGGCGGCGGCGCTGCCCTTGCGGTTGCTGCTGGTAGTGGCAGCAGCAATACGCAAACGGTTTCCGACACCACGGCAGAAGAAAAGGCTGCTGCGTGGAATAAGGTAACAGAGCTTGTGCAAGGTGGCGAGCAAGTTACAGATCTCAGTCTATCTGATGTGAATAGGTTAGGCTTGTCGGGCATGGATGATTTAAATAGTCGCAACCTACTAAACAGTTCGCTTAGAGTCGTGGATGACGAGCAAATAACTAGCCTTGAAGACTTATCAAAGCATGCTAAGTCCGTTTCTATGCTGATGGAGTTAGTGGCAAGCCAAGATAGTTCGAAACCTTTAAGCCTCGCGGATATTGGTAATATCCCTATAACGGGGGTAGATACCCAGCAAGAGCTGGATTTATTGAAAACAGTATTGGCCGAAAAATCTCCCAATGATGTGGATTCCATCGCCGAAATTCAGGCAATCACAAGTGCCGTTGATAAGTTAAAAAATACCCCTCAAGCCATCACTCAAACACAATTAGAAGCGTTGGGCATTACCGGTATCAGTAGTGTTAATTTGCAGCAGATCAAAGACAAAGTTGCAGAAATAGGCGCTGGTATAACCAACATTGATAGCTTGCAGGCTGAGCTGACGAAGGTAAAGAACAAAGTCACGGATATTCTAGCCAAAGCGGTAGCCTCTACTCATACTGATCATACTGGCCCGATGTTAACTTTGCATGAGTATGAATATGTTGGCTTCACGGGAGTTAATAACAACAATCTGGCTTTTGTTCATTCTTTTTGGGCGCTAGATACTTTAACTGCGCCTGCAACTGTGGCCAGTGGTGAAAACTTACAGCTAGTGCAAAAAGCGTGGTTTCAAGATCATATCAACGTGATCAATCCGATTTATAGTTTAATGGGCGATTCAAGTTCGACCATTAGTTTGGATTTATCTGGCGTACAGGCTTTGCTTAAGGGAACAGTTACGGCTGAGCAGGTCAGTTTGTTTGAAGAGGTGGTTAAACATCACAGTGCTTTGACGAAGGCAGCAACGGCTGTGGTGGTAGTGATAGATGCCGTGCAACAAGTTAGCAATTTGGCAGATGGAAGTGTCAATGATCCGCTACAAATTTCCCAACAGCTAAGTTTGGTTGATTTTAAAACTCTTGGTATGTCTGCCGTTGATACTGATGTTAAAGCGAGTTTTATGAATAAAGCGCTAAATGGACGTGAATTTGGTCTTGTCGATACCTGGGCTGATTTACAGGCACTTAACCTAGCGTTGGAACACTGGTTTGCTGATGCCAGTTTAAGCGGCGTCAATGATCCATTGACAGTGGGCGATATTGAACTGTTGGGATTTAATTCTGCAAGCAGTACATACCAAGTTAATGAAAATAATATTGCCGCTGTACAGAAGGCTTTGGAGAGCCTAGATTATTCTGTTGTTAGTCCTTTGCAAATCCAAGATTTAATCAACACGACAGTTGGTGATGTTCATGATGCCTTGGATATTTTTATTGCTAGAACAAAAGACGATACAATGACAAGTAAGCCCAACTTTGATTTATTACTTGATGATATGGCACTTTACCAAGCTTCAGATAATGAGCCTTTGTTGCAGACACTGCTTGACCAAGCTCTAGTTACATCAACTTGGGTTGAGAATTGGGCATCTTTGCAAGCTTTTGTAATAGCAACGGATTGGCAGCAAGCTGGTGTGAGTTTAGGCTCCGTTGCCAATGACAGCGAGCAAAGTCTAGCTGACCTCATGTTGTTTGCCGATGCGCTAAGCTTGCAAGCTATTGATCAGATGCTGTTGGCGGATAAGCAAAATGCCGTAGCCCAAGCGGCCATTAAGGCCATGGATCTAGTAGCGGCAGATTGGGTTGATGGTGCTCTACCCGAAAGTTTGACGGCTGAACAATTGCTTGATGCAAATGAGCTTAGTTTGTTGGGTATTACAGATGCAACGAGTACTGAGCATGTTTCGGCTTACAACCTAGCTATAGTTGGTTTGGCGAATGACCAATGGCAAAACATGGATAGTGTAGAGGAACTGAATGGGCTTGCCGTTATCTAGGCAAGCCTTTTCCTTGTGTGCTTTTTTGGGCGTATTTAATCGCCTCGTCCCAAGGTAGTGCCGGGCTGTAATACCAGCCTTGCACCAAATCTGCATTGGCCTCCAATGCCAATAATTTATGCTGCTCGGTTTCTACACCTTCTATTAACAACACATATCCCAGTTGTTGGATTAGCTTGGTCGTGTGCATAAATAATAGTTGCCCTTTGGTGGATGCTGTTGCCCCTTGGATTAGGCTTTTATCGAGCTTTATATAATCAACATTATTATCCTTGAGCATGGCTAGATTGGAATAACCTACGCCAAAATCATCAATACCTACGTTAAATCCGGCTTGGCGAAAGCGCTGTATATTGGTGTATAGAGCTTGTCTATTGGGTAACCCTCTTTCTAGAATTTCTAATTCCACCGGTAGTCCTTGTAGATTATCAATCATGTGATTAACGGCAGGGTCTAGTACCAAGGTAGAGGGATGTATATTTACCGCAATGGCTAACCCTGAAGGTAAGGGCATTTCTCTCAGTTTAAGGCTGATTTGTTGTGCAACCCAAAAATCAACTGTGGTAGCTAGCTGTGTGCTTTCTAAAGCATCCAGTAGTTGATTGGGTGGGATAAACCCATGTTTAGATTTAAGTCTAATCAAACACTCTAACTTAATGCATGTACCTGTTTTAGGATTCACGATAGGTTGGAAGTAGAGTTCTAGATGATTATTGTAAATAAGCTCAAATGTCTCATACACTTGAGCCCTGTTAGCCTCCTGAGTTATGTGGTTGCGCCAAAACATTAGATGCTCATGATTTTGTAAATGATCGACCATGTTCATTTTTTTGTAAAAGTCCAATACTTCAGGTGGAGCTTGGGTTTTTCTCGTGAGTATTTGTAAAAATGGCCAGTAGATTAATACGCCGAGTACTAACAAACCTAATTGTAATAGTAAGGCCAAGAAGTTGCCCGCTGTCGATATATAGGCATTGATGAAAATTGGCGTAATCCAGGGGATCTCGTGCGCAGTAAAACTGATATCGAGTACTGGTATGAACAAATAGGATAGGGCTATGTTGGTGCTAGGTACGGCAAGAAAAGGAATGATTAAATAGCGATTGAAAACGATCGGTAGGCCATATATAAGGACTTCACTAATGTTAAACAGTGAAAAAGGTGCAGCTACCAAAGCCAGTTTTTTATAGCGTTTGGATTGCTTGGTAAGGAGTAGGGCAATTACTAGGCTAAGGGTTGCGCCACTGCCACCAAAAATCACGAAAGTATCGTAAAAATTCTTATAACTGAAGTTGCTGGCATATTGTTGGTGCACGATACTGTAATCAAACAACATGCGGTACATGTGGTCCCCATGAATGCCTATGAGCCAAAACAAATGGGAGATTAAAGTTTTAAACCAAATCACCAGCATGGTGGGAAGGCCTGATAGGTCAAAATTGATCCACACACTTAGGTGGTTAAATGACCAATGTAGGAATAGGGTGCTACATAAGGCTAGGGAGCTGGCTAACATGGTTGGGCCTAAAAAACGGAATATGCTGAGGGCCTCACCACTCATGAGCATATAACGGCTGTCGATGCGATGCCGAACGAAACTCCAGCGTAAAAAGTGCACGGTTATTAAGGCTGATAGCAGAGCATTGATAGGTGCTATGTCAGCTAGCTTGAAGTCTTGGCTAGGGGCGTTTAGAAATAACCCTTCACTAGCAAACAATACGAGTAACGTTGATGCGATTGCTAGGGGTCGGCTTATGCCGAACATGTTGGCTGAGTGGAGACTAATGGAAATGGTGAGAACTAAAGGAAAAGACTGAATTAGAACGCTAGCTAAGATTTGGATTTGGGATTGAAGGGGAGCTACAGCCCACCAAGGTTGTAGGGCCAGTAGCTGAGAAATAAGCAATGCTGAAACGCTAAATAGAACGAAGGGCAGCATCGCCATAAAGGCTTCCCTTAGTGCCTGTAGCTGGTGTTCGAAAATGCGTAAAGGCATGATCTCTCCTTGAACTAAACGTAGGCCGAAAACAGTGCTTATAAGTTTAGTTCAGGAGAAAGGGTTTGCAATTTAATAATAGCTAGCTATTTTTAGCGATAAAGTGTGGGTTTAATATGTCCTGCTTACCATATTTCATGGCCTTACCATTGGCTTGCGTGACGCTGCCACCCGCGCCTTCTAGGATGGCTTGTGCGGCCCCGGTATCCCATTCGCAAGTGGGTGCCATGCGAGGGTAGATATCAGCTTCACCTTCGGCAATGCGCAGGAATTTAAGGGAGCTACCTGCTTGAACAATTTCTGTATTGCCCAAAGCTTCAATAAAGGCGCTGGTGTCTTCATTGAGGTGGCTCTTACTGGCAACTACGCGCATCGGATTGGCACTAGGTTGGGTCCGTAATAGGTCTATTTGGCCGTCATTAGCGCGCCAGCAGCCTAAATTTTTACCACCCCAGTACAAGACTTGATCCACCGGTGTGGAAACCAAGCCGAAGCTAGGGCGATTGTGTTCGATAAGGGCTAGGTTGACGGTGAACTGACCATTGCGATTGATAAACTCTTTAGTGCCATCCAAGGGATCAATAAGCCAATAACATGAGTGCTGGCGAGGTACCTCTAAAGACGCTGGGTCTTCTTCGGAAACGATAGCGATGTTAGGCGTTAGCTTGGCTAGGCCGTCTACCAATACATAGTGGGCGGCTAAGTCTGCTTGGGTAACCGGTGAATCATCTTTTTTCTGTTCTACACCAAAGTCGGCCTGGCCGTATACCTGCATGATGGCCTGACCAGCCTGCAACACAAGTTGCTGTAGGCCATGTAGCAGGTCTTCGTTGCCCAAAATTTCTTGTGCTTGTTGCATATTAAAACTCCAATTGCGCTAGCAATTGTTCTGCTAACTGTTCTGGCGTGCTCTTGGCGGTGCTTAAGCTGAACTCCGCAGCAAGGGGGGCTTCGTAAGGACTGCTGATACCCGTGAAGTTAGGTATCTCGCCTTTGCGGGCTTTCTTGTACAGACCCTTTACGTCACGCTGTTCAGCAATTTCTAGTGGGGTGTCGACAAAGACTTCAATGAATTCATCGTCGTCAAAGCGGCTACGTGCCATGTCACGTTCTGCCCTAAAGGGCGAGATAAAGGCTGTCAGTACGACTATGCCTGCGTCCACCATAAGGTGAGCTACTTCGGTGATGCGACGAATATTTTCGATACGGTCCGCTTCTGTAAAACCTAGGTCTTTGTTGAGGCCGTGGCGTACGTTGTCACCATCCAAAATATAAGTACGAATACCTTGTTGATGTAGCTTTTGCTCAACGATATTGGCTATGGTGGATTTGCCCGAACCGCTAAGGCCGGTAAACCATAGAACCTTGCCTTGGTGGCCGTTAAGCTTATTACGTGCGGCCTTGTCGATATTCAGATCTTGGCGATGTACGTTAGCGGCGCGACGTAGGGCAAAGTTGATCATGCCGGCACCCACAGTAGCATTACTAAAGCGATCGACTAGTATAAATGCCCCCAGTGGGCGGCATTGCTGGTAGGCCTCGTAGGCTACGGGCTTGTCGAGGCTGACCTTGGCAACCACTATATCATTGAGTTCCAAGGTGCGAGCAGGGCTGCGCTCCATGGTATTGATATTGGTCTTGTGCTTGATCTCGGTAATCTGTGCGTTCACCCAGTTGGTGCCAATCTGTAGGCCATAGCTGCGGCCGATATAACCTTGGTCGTCTGCCATCCATACCAATTCTACTTCAAACTGGTCGGACACTTCACAAGGGTCCTTGGCGCTAACAATCATGTCGCCACGTGAAGCATCAATTTCTTTGTCCAGCGTAATCGTTACTGCCTGGCCACATTGAGCTTGTTGCAGTTTTTCTTCGAACAAGACAATTTCGTCTACCTTGGCCGTGGCGCCACTAGGTAATACACGAATTTCATCCCCTGGTTTCACGGTACCAGCAGCAACGGTGCCTGAGAAACCACGGAAGTCTAGGTGCGGGCGGTTTACCCATTGCACAGGGAAGCGTAAGCCATGGTCACTAGCAAGGTCTGTAATTGGTGCGGTTTCTAACATGGCCATCAAGGTTGGGCCACGGAACCAGGTCATATTGGCCGAACGGCTCACCACGTTGTCACCCTTTAAGGCGGACACTGGGATAGGTGTGATGGTGTCAAAGTGCAATTCGCTAGCGAAGCTCACGAAGTCAGCATGGATCTGTTGGAACACGTCTTCTTGGTAGTCCATCAAGTCCATTTTGTTAATGGCCAGAACAACCTGTTTAATACCCAGTAAAGAACAAATAAAGGCGTGACGCTTAGTTTGCTCAATAACACCTTTGCGTGCATCAATAAGGATCACAGACAAGTCTGCGTTAGAAGCACCAGTAACCATGTTGCGAGTATATTGCTCATGTCCCGGTGTATCAGCTACGATAAATTTACGCTTGTCGGTATTGAAGAAGCGGTAAGCCACGTCAATGGTAATACCTTGTTCGCGTTCGGCGGCTAGGCCATCTACCAAAAGAGCAAAGTCAATATCACCACCTTGAGTGCCAAAAGCAATGGATTCTTGCTTAAGGCTGGCTACCTGATCATCAAAGATAGATTTTGCTTCGTACAATAAGCGCCCAATAAGGGTGCTTTTGCCGTCATCGACGCTACCGCAGGTGATAAAACGCAGCAGGTCAAGATCGTTCTGTTGCTGCATAAATTGTTCAATAGTGATGTTAGATTGCGTACTCATTAGAAGTAACCCTCCTGCTTTTTCTTTTCCATGGAGGCGGCGCTGTCGCTATCGATGGCACGGCCTTGGCGTTCACTGGTGCGGGCTTGGAGTAGTTCCAAAATAATGTCTTCTAGTGTGTCTGCAGGTGACTCAATAGCACCAGTCAGTGGGTAGCAACCCAGGGTACGAAAACGTACTTGCTTAAGCTGCACTTGTTCGTCTGGCATTAGCTCTAAGCGTTCGTCATCCACCATCATCAACATGTTGTCGCGTTCGATCACAGGGCGTGTCTGGGCGTAATACAGCGGCACAATGGGAATGTTTTCACGATAGATGTACTGCCAAATGTCCAGCTCTGTCCAGTTAGAGATAGGGAACACACGAATGCTTTCGCCAGGGTGCTTGTGGCCGTTATAAAGATTCCATAATTCTGGGCGTTGGTTTTTTGGATCCCAGCGGTGAGCAGAGTTACGGAAGGAGAACACTCGCTCTTTGGCGCGGCTTTTTTCTTCATCACGGCGGGCGCCACCAAAGGCAACATCAAATTTGTAATGATCCAAGGCTTGTTTTAATCCCTCGGTTTTGGTGATATCTGTGTGTAAAGCGCTACCGTGTACCAAAGGGCTAATATCACGCTCAATGGCATCTGGGTTGATATGGGTAATCAAGTCCATGCCTGCTTCGGCAGCCATCTTGTCACGGAACTGATACATCTCTTGGAATTTCCAGCGTGTATCAACGTGTAGCAAAGGAAACGGTGGTGGGCTGGGATAGAAAGCCTTGCGAGCTAGATGCAGCATTACCGAGCTGTCTTTGCCCACTGAATACATCATTACGGGGTTTTCAGCTTGTGCCATTACCTCACGCATAATATGCATGCTCTCGGCTTCCAAGCGGTCTAGGTGGCTATTGCCATCGGCAACGTGAGTTGGGCGAGGTGTGCCTATATTAAGCTGTAACTTGGCGCTGTAGGCAGCAATAGCTAAGATGCCCTTGTGGCCATCGGCAATAATAGGCTGCTGCTTATGGGCTAACCAAATGTCGCGGAACAAGGCACTGATAGAGCCATGAGCAAACAGTAGGGTGTCTTTGCCATTGTAAGCTGTTAGGGCGGCTAGGGCTTCGCGTAGGCTATTAATGTCCCAGTTGCCGTCATTCCACAACCAACGTCGGCTGCCTTTGGCATCGTTAGCGAATAGGCCTATGTGACCTGCAAAGCTAAAGGCCTGCACAAATAGTACGTTCTGGCGACGCTTCTTGGCATTGGACAGGAGTAGTTCTACTACTTGTGGTTTTAAAGCTTGTTGTAGCTCGTCGCGGATGTCCTCGATGGCTAGAGGAGCTGGTAGCATAGCTTGTTGCTCTAACCAACGGTCGGTGCCTTTACGGTTGTTGCTTACGCCTTGGTCCTGTAAATAGTCAGATAGGTTTTGGGTATCCCAAACCAATCGGCTTTGATCTTGGTGGCTGGCAAATTCGCTCATGGTCAAAATGTCTCAAAGTGCTAAAATAATTTGAAATTATTATATTCTTATTATATGGGTAAGTGAAATCTCTTTTTGGAATAACAAAATTACATTTTGAGACATTGTGGAGTTTGTTCGCAAGCAGTCTTGGTGTCTTATAAAAAAGCCTGCTACATTAGGCTCTTAACTCAAACAACGGAAACTAGCATGAGCGCAACCAAAGCCCTATATCGAGAAGATGCCTACTGCCAAACTGCAACTGCCAAAGTGTTAGAGGTCACGGAAGATGGTCATCTTATATTGGATCAATCGATTTTTTATCCCATGGGTGGTGGTCAGCCAGGTGATAAAGGTGTTTTGGCTTGTGCGGGCAAGGCGGATGTGCAGGTGATGGATACGCGCAACAACCGTGAGGTTTACGGTCAAATATTACATGTTGTTAGCCAGCCTTGTGACTTACAAGCAGGCGATGAGGTTACCATGCAATTGGATTGGGCAATACGCTACCGTCGTATGCGTGTGCACACAGCCCTGCATTTGTTATCCGTAGTATTACCTTTTCCTGTGACCGGTGGAGCCATAGGCGAGTGTCTGACAGATGAAAAAATAGACGGGCGTTTGGATTTTGATATTGCCGATCCAGATTTCGACAAGGCAGCTTTGTCAGCACAGCTACAAGCTATGGTGGATAAGCATGCCGAAGTAAGCGACCAATGGATCACCGACGCCGAGCTTGATGCTAACCCAGACTTGGTAAAAACCATGTCGGTTCAGCCCCCTAGAGGCAGCGGGGTCATCCGTCTAGTTAATGTTGATGGTTTAGACCTACAACCCTGCGGCGGCACGCACCTAGCTAATATCGGTGAAATTGGCCAAGTGCGCATCAAAAAGATCGAAAACAAAGGCAAAATCAACCGCCGAGTGCGGATTGTGTTAGAAGCCTAAGTAACAGCCTGGCGCTGGTTGTACTGCGCTTCTTGCCAGCTACCCGTTGCCATGATGTCGGCTAGGGTTTGCACTGTGTGCCAGATATCTTGGTAACGTACATATAAAGGTGCAAAGCCAAAGCGCAGGATGTCTGGTGCACGGAAATCACCGACTATGCCGCGAGCAATCAAGTTTTGCATAATAGCATAACCCTGCGGATGAGTCAGAGATACCTGGTTGCCACGCAGGCTCGCGTCCGTTGGTGAGGCGAGTCCAAACTCTGGGCAATGCACCTGCGCTAGTTGAATAAACACATCACCCAGCTGCTGGGCTTTGCTTCTTAGTAGGTTTATGTCAGCTTGTTCAAATATTTCCAGTGCGCATTCTAAGGCTGCATTGGCCAATACCGGAGGTGTGCCACACATGGCCTGTTCTATGCCGGGTGCCGCTTCGTATTGATCTTCAAAACTAAACGGGCGGGCATGGCCTAACCATCCCGTCAGAGGCTGTTGCAATAGCGCTTGATGGCGCTTGGCAACGTAAAGGAAGGCTGGTGAGCCTGGGCCACCATTTAAATACTTATAGGTACAGCCAACAGCATAATCTGCTTTGCAGGCATCTAATTCAACCTGCATGGCACCCACAGAGTGGCACAAATCCCACATCATCAAAGCGCCAGCAGCGTGAGCTTGTCGGGTAACCTCGGGCATGTCCCACATGGCGCCAGTCTTGTAGTGCACATGAGTTAGTAGTACTAGGGCGGTATCGTCGTCGATAGCGTCTAGTGCCTGTTCTCTAGGTAGGGCAACGATTTGTATCTTGTCTCCCAGCATACGCTCTAGGCCCTGTAGCAAATACAGGTCCGTAGCAAAGTTGCCGGTTTCGGTAATGACCTTGCTGCGTTCAGGTTGCATGGCTACTGCGGCGGCGGCAAGCTTAAAGATATTCACGGACGTGGTATCACAAACTAGAACCTGTTCTGTTGCTGCGCCGATAAATTTACCAATGCGGTCCCCAAGTTGAGTGGGCTTTTGCATCCATGCGTGGGTGTTCCAGCTTTGAATAAGGCTTTGTCCCCATTGTTGCTGCACCACTTCTTGCAAACGTGCATTGGTGTGCTTGGGTAGAGCACCTAGGGAGTTGCCATCCAGATAAATCATGGTCTCTGGTAAATCAAACAGGTCCCGTAGGTGAGCGCTAGGGTCTTGTTGGTCTAGCTGCTGGAGTTTTTCCAAAGTGATGTTATTCATGTTGTTCTCGATTCGACGTTAAAATATTGGCTGGCAGTGAGTTTGCATTAGGGAGCTGTGTACCTTTACTGGGTGTCTGAGGCAGGGATGCCGAAGACAAGCCTGCAGGGATGTATTCGCGGCGTTCCAGTAAAGGTGCACAGCTCCCTTATGCTGGAATCAAATACTAGTACGTACTGACCATAGTTCTGGGAAGAACTGTAGGGATAAGGCTTTTTGTAGGTAGCTAACACCCGCAGTACCACCAGTACCTTGCTTGAAACCAATAATGCGCTGCACGGTCTTCATGTGGTTAAAACGCCATTGTTGGAAATTGTGCTCTAGGTCGACTAGCTTTTCTGCCAGTTCATACAGATCCCAGTGTTTGTCCGTGTTTTGGTATATTTCTAACCACGCCGCTTCCACACTGGCGTTGGCAGAGTACGGTTGGCTGACATCACGATTAATTAACTCGGCATCAATAGCAAAGCCACGTTGGCTAAGAAGCTGTATGCAGATATCGTACAGACTTGGTGCCTGTAGTACCGCTTGCAGATGTTGATAACGCTGAGGGTGGTTTTTGTGAGCTTCTACCAGGGCGGCGTTCTTGTTGCCTAGCAGGAACTCCAGTTCGCGGTATTGGTAGGACTGAAAACCGGAGCTTTGGCCAAGGCTGTCACGGAAGGCACTGTAGTCGGACGGAGTCATGGTCACTAATACTTCCCAGGCATTTACCAGCTGTTGCTGAATACGGGCGATGCGGGTGAGCATTTTAAACGCAGGGCGCAAATTGTCCTGTTGAATTTGGGTTGCGGCACCATAGGCTTCATGCAGGCATAATTTCATCCATAGTTCTGAGGCTTGGTGAATAACCACAAACAGCATTTCATCGTGTTGGTCACTAAGGGGGTGCTGTAATTCCAAAAGTGGGTCCAGCTTTAAGTACTGACCATAGCTCATGTCTTGTTTCCAGTGGATGCTGGATTCGTCGGTTACATCGATTGCGTTGGTCATATTAGTTGCCACTCTTAAGTTTATAATTCTAGTCAGTCTAGGAAATTCTATGTATGCTGTAAATCTCATAATATTTGCAATATTAATGAATAAAATTCATAGATATTAATTTCATGGATCCCGCTATGCCTATCCGACTTACTATGCGCCAGTTGCAAATGATCCGTGCCTTGCAGCAAACAGGTAGTGTTTCTGAGGCTGCACATAAGCTGCAAGTGTCTCAATCGGCTTTGAGTCATCGTGTCCGAGAGGCAGAGCGCTTGTTAGATACAGACCTGTATCTTCGCCAGAATAAACGTTTGGTGGCGACCATTGCTGGTCAGCGAGTGGAACACGCAGCCCGAGTGATCTTGTCTGAGTTGGAGCATACGGAGCAGCATATTGCGCAGCTAAGCGCGGGTATCACCCATCAGGTACGCATTGGCTTGCAGGTGTATGCGAGTGCTCTGTGGTTGCCGCAGCTGTTTGCCATCATGCAACAAGAATACCCGCAAGTGGGGGTGCAGCTAGTGGCAGATACTGGTTTGCATCCAATTGCTGCGGTACGGCGTCATGATGTGGATATGGTCTTGGTTTCCGGTGATGTGATTGCTAAGGATTTGAGTGTGTACCCTTTGTTTGAAGATGCGTTGGTGGCGGTAGCTGCTGCTGGCCACGCTTGGCAAGATCAGGACAACGTGACGCCGCAAGAGATTAGTGCACAAACCTATATTGCCCATCACACCAATCCCGAAGCAGGGCGCGAGTATGAGCGTTTGTTTCGCCCTCATGATTTGTTGCCCCATCAGGTAATTAGGGCAGGTGTCACGGAGGCGGTGCTGGCCTTGGTGAGTGCTGGACAGGGGGTGACCGTATTGCCTTATTGGACGGCACAATACTATGCCAAGGTTTATGATTTGTGTGTGCGGCCAGTAGCGGCCGAGCAAACGGCAATTAGTTGGCAGTTAGTTGCTGCCAAGGGTTTGTCTAATGAGTCTCATATGCAAGCTGTAATTGATGCTTTGAAGTCTATTGTTAATGCCGATAGCCGCTCTTAATCCTAGAATTAACTGTGCATTGTGTAGGGTTATTTGCTAAAATCCGCTCTCGATTTTTAGCCTTTTGCTGCGCTCATTAATTCCGAGTTATCTAAATAGGATCCTTCATGTCTACAGCGTCACAAGTTTTAGCCGTTAATGATGATTTGCCAATACGCACTGCTGGCCCTGTGCATAGCGGCAAGGTGCGTAGTGTTTATTGGTTAACCGAAGCAGACAGTCAGCGCTTGATTGCGGAAAAAGGCTACAACTTGCGTCCTGATGCACCCCTTGCAGTGATGGTGATTAGTGACCGTATCTCAGCCTTTGATTGCATTTGGCATGGCGAAGGTGGTCTTAACGGTGTACCAGGTAAAGGTGCGGCATTGAATGCTATTGCTAACCATTGGTTTGGCCGTTTTCGCGAACAAGGTTTGGCTGATAGTCACATCGTTGATATTCCACACCCTTTTGTATGGATTGTACAAAAAGCCCGCCCAGTGATGATTGAAGCCATTGCACGCCAGTATATTACCGGTTCCATGTGGCGTGCTTATGATAAGGGTGAGCGTGAATTCTGTGGTATTCAATTACCAGAGGGTCTGCAAGCTAACCAGAGTTTGCCAGAGCTGCTAATTACACCGTCTACCAAGGGTATTCTTACAGGTATCCCTGGTGTGCCAGAAGCCGATGACGTTAACGTTACCCGTGCTAACATCGAAGACAACTACCAAGCCTTCAAATTTTCTACTCCATCTGACATTCGCCGCTATGAAACTTTATTAAAAGAAGGCTTCTCGGTGATTTCTGGTGACCTAGCTGCTATTGACCAAGTTTTTGTAGATACCAAATTTGAATTTGGCTACGTGACCGATGCCAATGGTAACGAAAAGCTAATCTATATGGATGAAGTAGGTACGCCTGATTCATCACGCATTTGGGATGGTGCTGCCTTACGTAACGGTAAGATCGTGGAAAACTCCAAAGAAGGTTTCCGTCAGTTCCTACTGAATCACTTCCCAGATCCAGATATTTTACTGAACAAGAACCGCATGCCGGAGCGCGAAGCCCTAGCGCGTGACAATGCCTTGCCATTAGACGCCATGCAAGCTATCTCTGATACCTATACCGGTATTGCCGAAACCATTACTGGCAAACCAGTACGCTTAAGCGATGACCCTAAGGGCGAAATTGTGGACGTGCTGAATGAACAGTATGGGCTGATTGTGTAGCTATGTAGTTCGGATTCCAGCCTAGCACTTGCTATATGTAGGTCGGACTTCAGTCCGACAGTAAAATTGGGGTCAGAGTAAAATTAGCTTCGATGATTTTACTCTGACCCCGATTGCTTAAGCTAATTTTACTCTGACCCCAATTTTAATTTTACTCTGACCCCATTTTATTTTTAGCCTAGCAAATGCTGCAAGCTGTCAATGGTTGCTTTACTTTCTGCACTTAGTGGCATCACTGGCATGCGTGCTTCTGCTGAGCATAGACCTAATAAAGACGCGGCGTACTTGGCGCCTGCTGGGCTTGGCTCGGCAAACATGGCGTTGTGCAAAGGTGCTAGCTCTTCGCTGATGCGTAGCGCGGTGTTGTAGTCTCCAGCAGCGCAGGCGGCTTGCATGGCGGCGCAGCGGGTTGGCGCTACGTTAGCGGTTACCGAGATGCAACCGTGGCCACCAGCGGCATTGTAGGCCAATGCTGTCATGTCTTCGCCCGACAAGTAGGCGAAGTCGTCACCGACAACCAAGCGTTCTTGAGTTACGCGACTCAAATCACCAGTTGCGTCTTTAACACCCACAACGTTCTTTAGTGCCGCAAGTTTCGCCATAGTGGCAGGCTGGATGTCGACAATGGCACGTGGTGGAATGTTGTAAATCACCATTGGGATATCTACATTGTCGTGTACGAATTTGAAGTGTGCGTACAAGCCGTCTTGGTTAGGGCGGTTGTAATAACCGGCGACACACAAGATAGCGTCAGCACCAGCGTCTTTGGCGTGCTGAGCGTAGGCTAGGGCTTCAACAGGGTTGTTGGAGCCAGCGCCAGCAATAACTGGTACACGACCATTGGCTTCTTCTACAGTGATTTCTACCACACGCTTGTGCTCGGCTTCGCTCAAAGTAGGGGATTCGCCGGTAGTGCCGACAGGCACTAGACCGTTGGTGCCTTTTTCTAGCTGCCAGTTTACCAAGCGACGCATGGCGTCTTCGTCTAACTTGCCGTTACTGAAAGGGGTTACCAAGGCTACATATGAACCGCTGAACATGAAGATCTCCTAATTGTAAGGTACGCAGGCTACGGGCGTAAAAAAACCCGACCGCTTAGCGACCGGGTTTTTACAGATTGTTGGTTATTTCATCCGCGTAGCACCAAGCCGCCAAAGGGTAATTTTGGTTTGTCGGCTTTGTGTTTAAGGTGCTGGGCAGAATTCATGGGCGTATTTTAAACCTATCGTCCGCGTGCAACAAGTCTAGGTGAGCAAATAGTGAGCATTTTAATCACGGGCTTTTAATCAATGGGGGGCTTGATTATCGACTTTAGTCGCGGTAAATTGACGTCGGTACAGATTGTATACAATCGTGCTAACCATTAAATTTTGCTGTGAATATAACTAAAATAGGAGAACAGCTATGGCCGATTCCTCTCTAGGAACGCCGGAGCAATTGAAAGATCCGGACTATACCCCGCCAATGGCGCAAGCCGTGCCGCTAGGTATACAACACGTATTAGCCATGTTCGCCAGTAACGTCACCCCCGCCATTATTGTGGCCGGTGCGGCTGGATTTGGATTTGGTTCTAACTCTCCCGACTTCCCTGTCATGATCTATATGATTCAAATGTCCATGCTGTTTGCTGGTATTGCGACCTTGATTCAAGCTATTGGTATGGGGCCAATCGGTGCGCGTTTGCCGATTGTGCAAGGTACTTCTTTTGCCTTCTTGCCAGTGATGATTCCTGCGGTGGCTGGGCTTGGAGTCGCCGGTCTCGGTGGGCTTATGACTGGTGTGTTTATTGGTGGTATCTTCCACTTCTTCCTAGGTAGCTTTATTGGGCGTATACGCTTTGCTTTGCCACCGCTGGTGACGGGCCTCATCGTGTTGATGATTGGTTTGGCATTGGTCAAGGTTGGTGTTCAGTATGCCGCTGGTGGTGTGCCTATGATGGGTAAGCCTGAGTTTGGTAGCATGGCTATGTGGGGGCCAGCCCTAGTGGTTATTGCTGTTACTTTAGCACTGAAATTCTTCACCAAGGGTATGACATCCGTAGCCGCGGTATTGGTCGGTTTGCTAGCCGGTTACATTGTATCCTACGCCATGGGGCAATTTGACTTTGGCGGTGTCGGTCGAGCGTCTGTGTTTGCTATGCCTATGCCTTTCGCTTGGGGCTTTGAGTTTAACTCTGCCATCATCATTGGTATGTGTTTTATGGCCTTTATCTCGGCTATTGAAACAGTGGGTGACGTATCTGGTATCACCAAGGGTGGTGCTGGCCGTGAAGCAACTGATAAAGAGATCAGTGGTGCTACCTATGCCGATGGCTTGGGTACGTCTATTGCTGGTATCTTTGGTGGTTTGCCAAACACGTCGTTCAGTCAAAACGTCGGTCTGGTATCTATGACCGGGGTAATGAGCCGTCGTGTAGTCGCTATCGGTGCTGTGTTCTTGGTGGTGTGTGGCTTTATTCCAAAGATCGGTGCCATTGTGGCCACTATTCCTACCCATGTATTGGGTGGTGGTGTCATCGTCATGTTTGGTATGGTCTGCGCGGCCGGTATTAACATGCTGTCTGACGTGAACTGGAACCGTCGCAATATGGTGATCTTTGCTGTGTCGCTATCTGTTGGTCTTGGCTTGCAGATGGTGCCTGACGCGGTTCAGCATTTGGGTGGTACTTTGAAGATCTTGATGACTTCTGGTCTATTACCTGCGGCCGTATTGGCCATTGTATTGAACTTGATCTTGCCAGAAGAAATTGGTGAATAACTGTTTCTTTGTACTGCATTAGCTCCTTTTAGTTTTTAGAGAGAGCTGCATAAAAAGGCCGCTTACCGTAAGGGAGCGGTCTTTTTGGTTCTGATGGTTGGCAAATGACTTGGTCAGTGAGGTGCTCAAGGGAAGCGGGTGAATAACCCCTGATGGGTTGTCAGGCCAGCCACTGATGTAGTTTGGTGCCAGCGTCTCGGTCAGCGGGTGATAAGCCCTGACTTCATTAGCTGCGGCCTTCCAGGCTCCCCTCAGTCAGCAAAAAGCCAAACAAAAGGTGTTTGTCTTTTGGCCTTCCTCGGCGCTAGCTTTGAAGATTACGTCAGGGCTTATCACCCGCTTCCCTAAGAATGTGCCAGCTAAGGTCGTTAATCAGCTTGTTGTAAAAGCCAATCCTTTAGGGCTATGACGGCAGGGGTGAGGGCTTTGCGCCTTGGCGCGATTAGGGTAAAGGTGTTATTGCTATGCCATTGCTTAGTGCCGAGGCGGATTAAGCGCTGATCGTCCAGCAAGTCCTTGACGATATGGTGCCAGCCAAGGGCAACGCCTTGCCCGGCAATAGCCGCAGACACCGCCACAAAGTAATCGCTGCAGGTTTGGCCGCGGCTAAAGTGAGGATCTACAGAGTCGTCTATAAGGCTGAGTTGTGGTTGGTCGTTAGTGGCTTGCACCCAATCATGCCAGTTGACTCTGCCTTCGCGGCTGTTTTCCATGTGAATCAAAGGTAAGTTTTGCAAGGCGGCTACGTTGACTTGGTGTGCTGCAATTTGTTTGTCTGCTAGAAGGCTAGGGCTGCACACGGGGTAGACAATTTCATCTAGTAGAGGCCAGGTGTGGAAGTCTTGTTCAGGTAATGCGGTGTTGGCTAGGGGGATGGCTAGGTCGTAACCACTGGTTGCTAGATTGCTGTCATTGTCGCGAGAAACAATGTTTACCACGGTGTTGGGGTGTTGTTGATAGAAGTCGGCGATTTTGGGTAGCAGCCAGTAGGTAGCGGTGGCTGTGGATAGGCTTAAGGTTACCTGCTGTTGGTCATTGGCTGGGAGGCGAATCTTGTTTATGGTGCTGGCTAGCTGGTCAAAGCTTTGTACACAAGCCATAAATAATTCTTGGCCTTCATTGGTTAATTCAATACCGTTTCTGTGGCGCCTTAGTAAGCTTATCTGCAATTGTTTTTCTAGCTTCTTTAAAGCTTGACTAACGGCGGGTTGAGTTAACCCTAAGGCCTTAGCTGCTGCTGACATAGAGCCATTACGGGCGACGCTTTCAAATATGGAAAGGCCGTGTAAGGGTAGTCTGTCAGGATCTGTAGAGGAGGCTAATTTGGCGCACATAACTAGCTCTTAGGCATAATATAAAGTTATACAAAGATTAGCTGCTGTATGGCTGTTTATCAAGCTCTTTGCAATTAAAATTGCGCTATTGATGGGATCTTCTCCCGGTATTGTTAACACTTAATAGGAGTGTAGGTCATGGCCAGACGTAGCCGTCAGCGTGGAGTGGCGCGTGCCGCTGTAACAGTAGCACCATTTATAGAACGTAAGATTCCTTATTTTGATTTTTGTTCTGCCGAACAAATAGAGCAGATTGAAGCCCATGTCGATTGGTTGCTGCAAGAAATAGGTGTTGAATTTCGTGACGATCCCAAGGCCTTAGAAATATTACGTGCTGGTGGCGTTGATGTGCAAGGCGAGAAGGCGCGTTTTCCAGCGGGTTTAGCGCGTAAGTTGTGTGCCACTATTCCGAGTGAATTTACCCAGGTAGCCCGTAATCCCGCTAAGAGTGTGCGTATTGGTGGCCGTAACCAGGTGTTTGCACCGGCTTATGGCTCCCCCTTTGTGCGTGATCTTGATAAAGGGCGCCGCTATGGCAGCATCGAAGATTTTAATAACCTGGTGAAGCTGGTAAAAGATTTGCCCCATCTACATCATTCCGGTGGTGTGGTTGTGGAACCCTGCGATGTTCCCGTGAATAAGCGCCACTTGGATATGGTGTATGGCCACATGCGCTATTCCGATAAGCCTTTCTTGGGCATGATTACCGCTAAAGAGCGGGCCGAAGATTCTGTAGAGATGGCGCAGGTATTATTTGGCGCTGAATTTATGCAAGACAACGTGGTGATCATGGGCAACGTCAATGCCAATTCCCCCATGATGATCGATAAGGTGGCCTCGGAGGCCATTCAGGTTTACTGCGGTGCCAACCAAGCCATTATCGTAGCGCCCTTTATTTTGGGTGGTGCCATGGGGCCTGTCACCACCGCTGCGGGTGTGGCTCAAGCTATGGCCGAGGCCATGGCGGCCGGTGCCTTTAGCCAGCTAGTACGTAAGGGTGCGCCCTATGTGATGGGTAACTTTTTGTCGTCTATGAGTTTGAAATCCGGTGCCCCTACCTTTGGTATGCCAGAACCCATCATGTCCAACTATATGATAGGCCAATTGGCGCGCCGTTTGGGCATTCCGTTACGCTGTGGTGGGTCTTTAACGGCGTCTAAGGTGTGTGATGCGCAAGCCGCCTACGAAAGCGCGGATTCGATGCATTCTACAGCCTTGGCTGGTGCTAACTTTGTATTGCACTCGGCGGGTTGGTTGGAAGGCGGTTTGTCCATGGGCTACGAGAAGCTTATTTTGGATGCCGATCGCTTAGGCGTATATCAGAGTATGTTAGGTGGTGTGGCCACGGATACCAACGGTTTGGCAGCGCAGGCTTATGAGGAGGTGCCAGCAGGCGGGCACTTCTTAGGTTGTACCCATACCATGAATAACTATGAGACGGCCTTTTATGATGCCAAGATGTCGGATTCTGAGAGTTTTGAGCAGTGGCAGGAGAATGGCAGTAAGGAATCGGTGGTGCGGGCTAATGAGCGTGTGAAGACCATGTTAGCTAATTATGAGATGCCTCCCATGGATGAGGTCGTTGTAGATGCCTTAGATGACTATGTAGAGCGCAAGAAAGCTAGCATGGATGATGCTTGGTATTAGTCTCCTTGAATCTAGTGTAGTGCCGCATCTCGGTCCGTGGGTTGGATATCCCGGGCTTCATTAACGGCGGCCTTCCAGGCTGCCCTTAGTTAGTTAAAAGCCAAACAAAAAGCGTTTGTCTTTTGCCTGCCCGCGGCGCTCGTGTTGAAGATTACGTCAGGGATATCCAACCCACGGACTTTAGTTTTTGCCATTCTTCTTTAGTTATCAAAATGGGCATCAAGTTTATTTAGGATATCTAGGCCTTGTTGAGCATTACCGGATGCAGCCAAAGCACGAAACCGAACTTCACTATCAAACTCTGCAATAGCTTGAGTAGAAAGTTCTTCAATTAACTTGTTAATACTGACCTTTTTATGAGTGGCCAGAGCTTTTAAGCGGCTATGTTTATCGTCTGGTAATCTTATAGTTAAAGTGCTCATTGTTATCGTCCTCCCAGTAATTGCTCAGGTTTTACAACTTGTATACTGTCAAAACTGAGTTTAGCAGATTCTTTAGTTTGCATTTAACTCTTTCCAGTTATCAGCATCACGGCCCGCAGGTTGGTTTTGTACGACGTGTTTAGATATTGTTAGTTCGGTTATACTCGCAGTTCTCGACTATAGCTGGAAGCAAGCAAATGCCACTTTTATACACCTTTCTTGATACACCCATTGGGCAATTGTTGTTGGCTGGTGAGGGTGAGGTGTTGCACTTTTTGGGGTTTCCCAAGGGGAGGATGGCGATTGATCCTAAGCCGCAGTGGCGTAGGGATGATGCTATTTTGCAGCAGGCTAAAGGGCAGTTGCATGAATACTTTGCGGGGCAGCGGCAGGAGTTTGATTTGCAGCTGGCTCCCCATGGTACTGAATTTCAGTTGCAGGTGTGGCAGCAGTTGCAGCAAATCCCTTACGGTTGTGTTTGTTCTTACAGTGAACTGGCTCTAGCGATAGATCGCCCCAAAGCTGTACGTGCTGTCGGTGCAGCCAATGGCCAGAATCCTATTCCTATAATCATTCCATGCCATCGAGTTATCGGCGCTAATGGTCAGCTTACGGGTTTTGGTGGTGGCTTGGATACCAAACAACACTTACTTAAGCTCGAAGGTATTGAGGTTGATGGAGAGCGTCAGATTGCTTTGTTCTAATTTCAGCTTTTTAGCCCTTAATCCAGCTGGGTGTTGGGAGTTAGCTTACTTCGTAAACGGCGGCCTTACAGGCTTCCCTTAGTTAGTTAAAAGCCAAACAAAAAGCGATTGTCTTTTGCCTGCCTGCGGCACTCGTTTTGAATACTACGTAATCTAACTACCAACACCCAGCTTCAACTAGTGTTAAAGCAGATATTAGAATTGCACAGAATTAGGGCAGGGCGCGCAGCTTGGAATTACGTAGTATTCAGAACGAACGCCGAGTGATCAAAAAAGACCTGCGTTTTTTAGCAGGGCTTTTTTGAGAGAGAGGGCAGCCAGGATGGCCGCCGTTCACGGAGTAATCTAAGCTGCGCGTCAGGCCCGGATTCAGTGTTCTGGGTTGAGTGTACGGAGTCAGGCACTGTTGCTGCGCAAAAAAGCCAGACACCTGGGCTGGTCGTTACCAGAGTCTAGGTTTTGCAGTGTACGGAGTTAGGCACCTTTACTGCGCAAAAAGCCAGACACCTAAGTTAGTCGTTGCCAGAGTCCGCAGTTTGGCCGAATAGCACCTTGCGAGATTCCTCGTCATCAATATTGCGCCTATGGTCGGCACCGATTAACTGACCACGTGCGGCAGCAGGGCGAGCTTGGATGGCTTCGATCCAGCGCTTTAGATTAGGGAAATCATTGACGTCCTGACCTTGGCGTTCATTCAACATAGCCCACGGCCAGCACGCTATATCGGCAATAGAATAATCACCGGCCAAGAACTCCCGGTCGGCTAAACGGCGATCCATTACCCCGTACAAACGATTGCACTCATTGGTATAGCGATCAATGCCGTAAGGCACTGTTTCTGGTGCGTATTGGCGGAAATGATGAGCTTGCCCAGCCATGGGGCCAAGGCCACCCATCTGCCAGAATAACCACTGATTAATTTCTTGGCGGGTACGCAAATCTTGGCTATAAAACTTACCGTATTTGTCACCTAGGTACTGCAATATGGCACCAGATTCAAAAATACTGATGGGTTCTCCGCCATCGGCCGGATCATGGTCCACAATAGCCGGCATGCGGTTGTTAGGGGCAATCTTTAAAAACTCAGGCTCAAACTGATCCCCCTGCATGATATTGATGTATTTTAGATTGTAAGGTACGCCAAGCTCTTCCAACATGACGGTAATCTTCCAACCATTAGGAGTGGGCCAATAATATAGATCAAGCATCGGGTTTTCTCTGTAATTTGTTGTACGAGTAGATAGCCATCAGTGTAACGCCACTGCCCAACCACTGCCATAGGTTTAAGCTTTCGGACAAGATTAGATAACCAAAGATTAAAGTGAATACTGGCTGTATTAAGGCAAAAGGCGTGATCTGTTGGATGCCGTGTGTATGAATAAGTCGGTACCAGAGGGCATAGCCAATAATGGATGAGAATATCACTACATAAGCTAGGCTAGCTAAAGCGGGTAGGGTGATGTAGTCCATGGTGGCGGTAATATCGTGGGTGTACCAATAGAAAACAAAACTAATAGGCGCTGTAATAATGGCAATGCAAAACTGGATAGACATGGTGGAAATGCTAGGTAGGCGGCGTACCTGAATATTGCCCACAGCCCACAGAAAAGTACTAAGAGTAATAAGCAGCATACCCATTTGCAGGGAAATATTGCCCGATAGTAAAGACGGTACCGTAGCACCTAGGGTAGCAATGGTGATAGCCAGAACCTGCCAGCGTGTGAGACGTTCATTGAGTATTAAATAGCCCAAGAAAGCCGAAAAGGGACCGCCTAATAGCAGGCAGAAACTGGCAACAAAGCTAGGTACGTAAGTCAAGCCGATGGCCAGTAGGTAAAAATGTCCCATGCCCATGACGAGTGCCAACGGCAATAATTGGCGCAGCTGTTGAAAATTGATGCGCACAAAAGGTAATAACACCAGGATAAGCACGCTAAAGCGCAGGGTGTTAAATAGCAAGGGTGGTAAGTCGTCCATGGCAATTTTCATAAACACCACGTTTAAGCCCCAGATGGCAGAAACCGTGAGGGCACCTATAACAGGGTGCAAGAAAATTGGTGGGATAGTCATTGGCGTAGGCCACTTGCGAGCAGGGCAGTAAAAACCAATAGTGGGGGATAAGCTGAGCTTGGTCAAATTAAATTGTAAAATTGGGGTCTAAAATTGGGGTCAGAGTAACATTTAAATTGGTACGTAAAGGGACAGCCCCTTTTACGTAAATGTTACTCTGACCCCAATTTACCGATTTAGTAGATGGGTAGCAGATGGGGACAGGCACTTTTGCTGCGCAAAAAGAGCCAGTCCCCGGTAGTTCAAACTATGACCAAGGGAAGGGGCTGCTGGAAACAGGGTGCAGCTGGCCTTGCGCATAGCGGGAGAAGCGGAATGGCTCTAGCAAACGGTTCTTGTTGCCGGTAGCTACTTCTTCTGCTACTAGCTTACCCACACCTAGCATTTTGTAGCCGTGGTTGGAGTCAGCAATGAAGTAGCAGTTCTGGAAGAACTGATCAAAGATGGGGAAGGAGTCGGGGGTAAAGCAACCGATACCACCGCTGGCTTCGTCCTTGTACTTCACCATGGTGCCTTCAAAACGCTTTTGGCAATGGGCCAGAGCCGATACCCACATGTGAGCAAACTCTGGACCCACGATAAATTCTGGGGATTCTGGGCCGTATGGGTCAACGTCTACATCGTCAGCGCTCTTTTCTACCTTAAATGGCGCTGCGCCGCCTTGGACACCACCAAAGTGGAAGTCTGGCTTGTAGTAGATGCCCCACATTTCGTCGGTCACCAAAGAACCGTCTTCGCAAGAATACAAGGGCTCGTTGGAATCAACGTGAATAACCGGAGGCATGTTGCCTTCGTTGTCTACTTGTAGCTTTGGATCAACTCCCAAGGTGCCTTCTTGTAGTGACCAGAATACCCAAGTTGGGATGTCTGTGTGCATGGTGCCATCGGCACCTTTGATCTCTACTGTCTTAGGTAGCTCTAGCATGTCCCAGAAGGTCTTGGCCCAAGGCCCTGCACCGATTACTACCTGGCCACATTCAATGTTGCCCTTATCGGTTTCAACGGCAGTGATAGCGCCCCCAGCTTGGGTAAAGCCAGTAACGGTTACGCCAGTGATGATGCGCACGCCTTCGGCTTCGGCCTTGGTGGCCAAGCCATACATGGCTTTGGTGTTGTTGGCATAGCCGCCTTTCTTTTCGTGCAATACGGAGGTGATGCCCTTGGCCTGCCAGTCATGGAAGATGCCTTTCATGTAAGCAGTACTGTCGGCTTCGCCTTCGATAAAGGTAGATTCATAGCCAATGGCTTTTTGTTGCTCGTAGATAGTGCCTACGTCTTCATGCATACTTTCTGGGCTGATCTGCATATACCCTACTGGGTGGTAGGAATAGGCTTGTGCATCAGACTCCCAAACTTCTACAGAGTGCGCCATTAGCTCACGCATGGCGGGCTGGTAGTAGTTGTTACGGACCACGCCGCAGGCGATACCTGTGGCACCAGCGGCAATGCCGGCTTTATCTAGGATGATAATGTCGCGGCCGTCACCCTTGCCACGAGCCTTTAGCTCTAGTGCCAAGTGGTAGGCGGTAGATAGGCCGTGAATACCGGCGCCAACGATAACGTAGGGAGAAGAAGCAGGAAATGCCATGACAAGTCTCTAGGTAGGTTTAAGTTACTCGTCCATAGTGCGCTGATTTAAGTTAATAAAGTAATAATATAGCGTCGTATATGAAGACTATTGCGACATTGTACGGTAGAGTTTAAAAATATTCCGTCATTGCCGCAATGATGGTTAATTAACCAGCAAGGCTTTATATGCGTCGTTTCGGATTTTTGTTAATACCTGGGTTTTCTATGTTGTCCTTGGCAGCCGCGGTGGAGCCTTTGCGTATGGCCAACGCGCAAGCTGGTAAAGAACTATACACGTGGGATTTCCTTAGTTGGGATGGTCACGCTGTACTCGCCAGTAATCATATGAGCACCGCGCCAACCTTAGCAATTGCACAATGCCGGCAGTTGGATGTGTTTCTAGTCGTGGCTGGCATCAAGGTTGCCACTTATGGCGATGATGCTTTTTTTAGTTGGCTGCGTAACGCCTGCCGGCAAGTACCGGTGTTTGGTGCTACGTCTACGGGTAGTTTGTTGTTAGCCAAAGCCAAGTTGCTGCGCCAGCGTACTTGCACTATTCACTGGGAGTACGTTGATAGTTTTCGAGAGCAGTTCGCCGATGTGCAGATGAGTGGTGAGCTGTACGAATTTGATGGCAATCTTATGACTTGTTCTGGTGGTTCGGCAGGCATGGATATGATGCTGCAGCTAATTTCTGGCGAGCATGATTATGAATTAGCCATGCAAGTGGCAGAGCAGTATATGCATCCGGCTATTCGTCCTGCCCACGACGATTCGCGTATGAAACTGCAAAGCCGTCTGAATATCAGTAATACGCGTTTGGTGAAGGCAGTTGAAGTAATGCAGGGACAGTTGGAGCAACCCCTATCTAGCGTTGAAGTCGCTGCGGCAGCCAATATGTCCGTGCGCCAAATGGAACGTTTGTTCAAACAACAGTTTTCGCAGACCCCGGTACAGTTTTATTTGCAGTT